>CAKZOK010000001.1 GCA_937136415.1 uncultured Cytophagales bacterium
ATTTGATGTTTTTCAAGATACAAAAGAGGCGCAAATTTATAACCATCTGCATTTTTTTCAGTAGGTTCTTCGCCATAAACTCCAATATCTACCCATTCTGTCAAAGGCAAATCCTTTTCTTTACCCAACGAATCTGCAACCGTTTTTTTGCTAGAAAGCTCTAATGTAATTTCATACATATCATTTCCTAATTCTTTGTAAGTTGCTTTTTCAGTTTTGTTTTCATAAAAGGTAATATTTTCTACCAAATCTGTAATTAGATATTGCAAAGAATCTGGTGTAACAGCTTTTATTTCATCGGTCAAATCTGTTGTTGTTGGATAATCTCCTTCACTAAATTTCCATTTATTGAGGTAGTTTTTTAGGGCAAGATTTATCTTATCTTCTCCAATATAATCTTGCAAAGCATACATAATCAAAGAACCTTTTCGGTAATGAATATATTGCTGACCTTCAACCAAATCTAAAGGAAGTTCTTTTCTTTTCTCTCTATTTCGTCCTCTCAAATAACTATTGAGTTCGTAAATCAAGAATTTTTGAACCATCTCTTTTGGATATTTATTTTTCATTACCATCAAAGCCGAATACTGCGAAAGCGTTTCGGAAAGCATCGTAGAACCCTGTACAGGAGCTTCCGTTACTTGATGCCCCCACCATTGATGCGCCGTTTCGTGAGCTGTAACGTAATAATTCATATCAATATCATCACTTTCCATATCCAACATAAAACCAATTTCTTCCGAATACGGAACCGTGTTAGCAAACGATTGAGCAAAAGAACTATAACGAGGAAACTCAATAATACGAAGCTGACGATGCTGATATTCTCCAAAATTTTCAGAAAAATAACCCAAAGCATCTTTCATTCCATTCATCATTCTATCCAAATTAGCAGTATGTTCTTTGTGGTGATAAATTTCAAGACTGACCTCTTTTTTATTGCCACTTGTATCTGGTTTCGAAACCCATTCATCTCTCATTACTTCATAAATTCCCGATTGCATAGCATAAAAATTAGCCATCGGAGCGTCCATTTTGTAATGAAAATAACGCCTGTCGTTTTCTACCCATTCTTTTTGCAAATACCCTGGTGAAATAGCAATTTGGTCTGGCGAAGTACTCAAAATAATTTCATAATCAATCATATCGGCATTGTTTCCAAAGAGATTATGAGAGTGAAATTTTTCTTCATCACGAGCTGGCATACGTTCTTTTTCTGGCAAATCATATTCTTTTCGTTTGTCTTCGCTAGAGAGTTCGTAGCCTTCGTTATACCCCAAAGAAGGAAAAAAAGTATTATTAAAAAATGTTCCGTTTTCTACAATTTGCGTGTTACTTCCACGAGTTACGAAACCTTTTGTTTCGATGCTCATCTTAAAATTAAGATTAACAGTTTCGTTGGGCTGCAAAGGTTTGGCAAGTGTATAAATTGAATAATTATATTCTTTAAATTCATTTTTTAATCCTGCTTCTTTTGAGAATTTGAGGTATTCTGTTTTTATATTTCCTCTATCTCCTTTTTGGATATGAATATCAGAAATAGGAGCATCAGTTTTGTTTTTTAATGTAAAATAACCCTCTACAACTACATTTCTTTGCTTTGGAAAAATATCAACATTCAAGTTGGCAGCCGTTATTTTTGGCAAAACAATGTCTTTGTATTTTTTCAAATTACTCTCATAGGCTACTTGTTGTTCTTCTTGTTGGGTAGAATTTCTGTATTCATTCAAAAGATTTGTATTATAAAAAGCAAACGAACCCAAAAATACAACAGCAACAACACTTACTATCAAACCTGCCGTCCAAGTTCGATTTATTCTAAATTTACCAATATTAAAACGAGTTTTTAGGTTTGTTTCTGTTCCTCTTACTGAAAAATAAATTGCCAAGAAAAGCAACGTAATAGAAAACATTACCCAATAAGCACTCATCCAAGAAAATGGCGTAACAAAATGCCCAAAAGTATTCATATCCGAATATGTCCCTAAGCTCATTCCACTTCCAAAATGAAAAAGAGGGTGTTCTACGTCCATATATTGCAACAATCCATCAACAATAAAAATGATAATCATTGTAGCAAAACCAATAAATTTGTTATTGACCATTACTTGTATAAATAAGCCAAGCAAGGTATAAATAATGAGCATAGAAAGCGTATCAGAAAACATTGTTTTGAAGTACAAACCAAGTTCGTAATTATAATATCCTTTGAAAGTTTGTATCAAAACTCCTGTCAGAATCAGCATCAAAATCAAGACAGAATAAGATAAAATAAGCGCAAAGAATTTACTAATAATTCCTATCCACGTTTGCGTAGGCAGCGCATCGACAATCAAATTCATTTTGGCTTCTCGTTCTTTCCAAACTAATTCTCCAGTATAAAAAACGGCAATAATCAAGAAAAATAACGTAAACTGACTTTGAATAAGCTCAATAACTGAATAAGTTGTAGGAAAAGAATATGCGCCATAAATTCGGTTCATATTCATTGAGGCAGCAAAAGTCATGAGCATTCCTGCAATAACAATGGCAAGAAAAGGCACTTCTTTAAATAGATTTTTGAAATAGAAAAAAGTAAGTTTCAAAACGTGTTGAATAGTTGCTCCGAAGCCAAAATTAAGATTAGATTTTGGCAAATTAGTAATTGCAATCGGAGTAGCTGCCTTTTTAATTTCGGCTTTTACCTTAAATAAACTCTGACGAACCACACGAAACGCAAAACCTTTGTACAAAACAAATAAAGAAACAATAGCAATAGAAAGCCATAAAAGACGATTATACAAAACAAAACCTGTAAGCTGTGCCGTTTGAGAGTTTTGTTGTGCAATAGACCAATATTCTGTTTGTCTGTTGAATGCTGAAATTCCGAAGGGGTCTAGCCAAGCAACAATATCTTTATACTCTAAAGAACTAGAAAGCTGCAATGCCACAATATAAAGCACCAAAAGAAAAATTCCTTGTGTATAAACGACCAACATTTTACGGCTCAACGCACCACCAGCAAACATAATTACGCCACTAATGAAAAGATTTGTTACACCAAAAAGCAAGAAAGGTTGTAAATAATGCCAAAGATTGAACGCCAAAAAACGGTCAGGTTCTGAAAAAGATTTGAGATACCCTAGCGTCATTCCAAAAAAAGCACCACTAAAAACAAAAACCAAAACTATAAAAGAACCAATAAAACGCCCAAATAGATAATCTTTTTTCTTGATAGGCGTAGTAAAAAGCATAGAATGGGTTTTGTGTTCGAAATCACGCAAAACACCTACTCCCATAATTGCCGAAACAATCATGCTAAAAAAGGCAGTAATGATAAGAATTGTGTTGGCAAGAGTAACAGGCGCATTGATTTTGACTTGTCCTGCTGCGCCTCCAATCTGTACAAAATCACTTGTCATGGCAAGTAAAGTAAGCAGGAAAAGAACGGCAAAATAAATATAGGTCGCAGGGCGTTTGAGCCTATATTTGAGTTCGAAACGAATTATTTCTAATAACATGGAAATTGGGATTAGGGCGAGAGAAGAGAGAATGAGTTTTAAAAAACTTTGTCAGTAGTTTTTGGTAATCCAAAATAACTCTGACAATAGTTGGACATACAAAGTCAAAGGTAATTTTTTTGACCTACTGGGCTGCTAATTGGTGGTTGGTGATGGTATTGAAATAAACATCTTCCAAATCTGCCTCTACAATTTCGAAACCTTCTTCGGGTTGTGTTTCTGAAAAAACATGAATGACGGGTTTTCCTGCGCTCATTCTGTCCGAAATTACATTCATTCTTTTTTGATAATTTTCTACTTCACTTCTTTCAATTCGTTTTCTCCAAACATTATTTTTCAAAGATTCGATGGCTTTTAATGGGTGAACTTGCAAAAGAACTTCTCCTTTATTAATAATTGCCATATCGGTACAGAGTTCTTTTACATCATCTACAATATGCGTAGAAAGAATTACGATGGTATTTTCGCCCAATTCACTCAAAAGATTATGAAAACGGTTGCGTTCTGCTGGGTCTAGTCCTGCTGTGGGTTCATCTACAATAATCAATTCTGGATTGGCAAGAAGTGCTTGAGCAATTCCGAAACGCTGTTTCATTCCTCCACTAAAACCTCCTAAATTTTTCTTTCTTTTGTCGTACAAATTTGTTTTGTGCAACAGTGTTTGTACTACTTCTTTTCGTTCTTTTTTGTTAGTAATTCCTTTCAAAACTGCCAAATGGTCTAACAAAACTTCTGCACTTACTTTTGGATAAACACCAAACTCTTGTGGCAAATAACCTACAATCGAACGGACTTTATCTTTTTGTTCCAAAACATTTATTTCTCCTTCCGAGCCTTGAAAAGAAATTGTACCATTATCAGCTTCTTGAAGAGTAGCAATGGTTCGCATGAGTGAAGATTTTCCTGCTCCATTGGGCCCCAAGAGTCCAAACATTCCTTTATTTATGGTTAAAGAAACATTATTGAGAGCCTGTACGCCATTTGCGTATGTTTTATTGAGGTTTTTGATAGTTAATTGCATAGAAGGGGGCAAGTAAGTGAATTTTTTGATTAATCTTAATTTCTGTAATAGATTCTTTTTTTTCTAACAAGTTGCATAAGAGCTGTATTAATTACATTTTTTTAAGAAAAATTTAATTAATCTTTTACTGATTTTATCAAAGGGAAAATAAATAATGCAGTCAGAGTAATACAAATGGCAAGCAACCCAACCCAATTATAATGAATAATTTCTTTTGTAGGTGTATTGGCTTCCATGACAATAAAACCACCAATAATAGAAGCCAAAGCAGAGCCAAGCTGTTGGACAGAAGAGTTTAGGCTCATAAAGCTGGCTCTTCTTTTGGTAGAAATTGCCATAGTAAGCTGTGTTTGAGCTGGAATCATTCGTCCACTCCCAAAAACAAAAAAGAAAGTAGTTACAGACAAGGCTACCCAAATAGGAATTGAATTTGAAATAAGATGAAGATGGGTAAGAAGTGCGACAGCAATAAATGAAATAGGAAGAATAATATTAAACATCTTTCTAGCACCAAAACGATCGACATAACGACCAAGTAGAGGAGAAGTAAAAATAGTAAAACCACCTCCAATAAAATAAATAAGCGTAATTTGTGATTCTGAAAACCCAATATTACGAATCATATAAGGAGTAATAAATGGAATTATCATAAATTGCCCTAAAACAAGTGTAAAAGTAAGTAAAAGAGCAAGGCGAGCATTTTTAGAATTTAGAAGTTGTAGGAGAGCTTCTTTGCGTGTTTCCTTGTGTCCACTTCCTTTATCATCTTTATTTTTTGCGTCTATATGCGAACGAAGAGAAGGGATATATTTGAAAGAAATAAGCCAAATAATAAAACTCAAAACACCTAAAAACTGAAAAGGAGCGTGCCAATTAAATTGTATGGCAAGATACAAACCCGTCGGAATACCAATCACAGAAGCGAATGAAAAAGCCATCATAATTATTCCTATTGCTTTTCCTCGTTCTTTAGCTACAAACAAATCACTTGCAATAGCCAATACTAATGCGCCTATTATGCCACCAAAAAAGCCTGCAATTCCTCTAAAAATTAAGAAAAAATAAAAATTAGTGGCAAAAGAACAAGCAAAAGTAGCTGCTCCAAAAAAAGCATAGACAAACAAAAAGACTGTTCTCCTATCAAATTTATCTAAATAAATAGCTCCTAAAAGACCAGCAACAAAGGCACAAGAAGAATAAACCGAAACTAAAAGTGCATACTCTTGAGGCATAATCTCAAAGAGTTTCATCAGTCTGTCACTCAAAGGCATAATTATCATCACGTCCATGATGTGTGTAAAGTTGGCAGCAGCCAATAAAAAAAGAATAAAAAATTTGTTTTTCAAAGTATAATTTTAGAATGTAAAAAAAGAGAACAATACTGAGAAGACAAACTTAGTTTCATTTTTTACTTTACCTTATCGATTAAATCATAAAGTATTATTTTCTTCTGGTTTTTCTCAACTTAAATAATTTTATCAATTTGGGAACATAATCATCATGGGTACTCAAATACAAATAATCAGCTCCATAACGTTTGCAAAGATTTTCTAACTCTTCTCTTTTTTGTATAAATTGTTTTTCAAAGTGCTGTCTATATTCTTTCGATGAAGTATTTACCCAAACTGCTTTGCCCGATTCTTTATCATAAATCTGAACAATTCCGAGTTGTGGCAAATCTTGTTCTCTTGGGTCGCCCAAATGAATACAAATCAAATCGTGCTGTTTGGCAACTCCTTTCAATGCAGCTTCATAGTTTTCATCAATAAAATCAGATACCAAAATCATTACACTTTTTCGCTTAATGATATTCATTGCCATCGTAATTGCCTTTTGAAGATTGGTTTGGTCAGAAGAAGGATTCAAATCAAAAATAACCTTCAAAATCTGTGCAGCCTGTCGATTTCCTTTATCTGGACGAACATAACGCTCTTTCTTATCACTAAAACAAAGCAAACCTACCGAACTTTGTTCTTTTAATGCTGAAATGGTCAAGACACCACAAATCTCTTTTCCAATATCCAATTTTTGCGCTCCCTTTGCTCCAACACGCTGCGAAGCACTGACATCAAGCACAAAAAAGACATTTTGCTCTTTTTCTTCTTTGTAAGTATTAATATATGTGCCTTGCCCTTTTGCCGAAATATTCCAGTTTATGGTACGAATATCATCGCCATAATTATACTGACGGACATCATCAAATTCTAACCCAGAACCCTTAAAAACAGAATGGCTTTCACCTTGCATACTTGTATTTACTGCCTTACGAATCAAAACTTCATATTTACGAAGTTTGCTAATTATATCTTTTAACATACTATTTTTTTATTAGGTTCTAATTTTTACGAAATAATTTTTTTGTATCTAATGTTAGTGTAAAATTATTTGTGCCTCCTGCAATGTGCATCAAAGAACGAGAATATGCAAATTCGAAAGAACGAACACGCAAAACTCCACCAAATGAAAAACCGACAAAGGCTGGTTTGGCTGTCAATATTAGTTCTTTTCTTCTTAAAAAATTGTAGCCTGCACGTACATTAAAATTTTTACTAAAAATAATTTCTGCACCCAAAACAACTCTTCGAATCGCCTTGTCTATCGCACTAATTTCTTCTACCACAACTTGTCCATTTGCATCTAATGTTGTGCTTCTTGAAGGGTCGTTGTAGGCAATATTTTTTCTAAAAAGCTGTTGTAGAGTCATCGAAAAACGAACAGGCATTTTTTCGGGCTTAAAAGAAGCTCCTAGCAAAATATTCATAGGCATTTCATATTCCGAAGTAGGCGAATAATTAGAAATCAAAAAACCTAGATTATTCATTACCAAACCAAAACGCAAATCTTTTTCTGGGTGAGTTAATGTTCCTCCTAAATCCAAATAAATACCAGTAGAGTTGTATCCAGCTAATTGTGAGCCTGCTATTTTTAGGGTTGCACCAACACTAAAAGCATCAAATTTTTGCGCATTAGTAATCCCAAAACTATACTCATTTGCATTTATTTGCCCTAACGAATTTCCCAAAGCATCATAACTTTCAATATTTCCATAATCAAGATATTGAAATGAAAAAGCAAGGTTTGAAAAACGCCCTAACTTTTTAAAATTATGTCCATAAGCCAAATTTAGGTTGCTAATTCCTGCTGAATAACCATAATAAGCCAACGACAAACGCTCATGTGTTTGTTCATTTAAAAGTGCTGGATTTTCGATATGCATGTTTATATCTTGCTGACTTTCTGTGTCTTGTGATGTAATATTTGCGCCTCCAAGCCCAATTACTCGTGCATGTGTAGGAAGGTTTATAAATTCTAAAGATGTTTTTCCTCCAATTTGTCCAAAAACCAAATTTTGAGAAATAAATAGAAAAAATAAAAAAGAATTTAGAAAGAATAATTTAGTAGAAAAGAGTTTGTACATTTCTTAAAGAATGGCTTTATAGTCTATATCAAACCCTAAGGGGCTTCAAGACCCTTAGGGTTTAAAAATTTTTTTAAATAAAAATAATCTCTACAAATTTACTCGTTTTTATAAAAAAAAGCATCGTAAAAAAATATAATCTTAAATTTAGTTTTTTAAAAGTCGGTTTTTAAATATATTTAAAGGAATTATGTGGCTAATTAAAATTTTTTAATAAAAAATAAAAGTCGGTTTTTAATTTTAAGTAAATAACTGATTTTCAAAACTTACGTTGATGTTATTATTAACTGCTTACCACCAAACAAAAAATCTATGTTTTTCAATCTAAAAGGCTCTGCACAGTTTAGAGAAGAAATTGAAAGTTGGGTCAATGAAGGAATTATTAATTCCGAACAATCTCAAAAACTTTCTCAAAAATATCAACTTCCCAAACTCGGCGAAGCACCTCCTTTTTATAGAGATTCTAGTTTTATTCTAAAAGCTGTTGCAATTTTGATTGGAGTGGCTGGTTTGATGCTTGTTATTGCTCAAAACTGGGACGATTTGCCTATCATTGCCAGAATGCTAACAGGGCTTTTGCCTCTTTTTGCAGCATATTTTTGGGGCTTTTTGAAGCTACACCAAAACGACGAACAAACGGCAGAGCTTGCCTTTCTCTTAGCTTCCTTGCTTTTTGGTGTAAATATAATGTTACAAGCACAGATTTTTCATATTTCATCGTACTTTCCAAACGGAATTTTGTGGTGGATTTTGGGAACAATGCCAACAATGATTTATTTTAGAAGCAAAATAATAGCAATCATTTTTCAAGGTTTGTTTGTTCTTTGGATTTCCTTTCAAATGGAATATCTGCAATTTTCAATTTGGTCGCCTATTTTGATTTTGATTTTTGGTTATATGCTTTATATCCGTCCAAATATTCTTTTGCTCATTGGGTTTTTTATAGCCTTGTATATGGGAATTATGAATGGAGTTTCTGCTATTTATCAAGAACGTTTTATCAGAATTGTAGATGAAGGATATTATATTTTTGGGCTTAGTTATTTGCTTTTTTTCTTAGGCATTTTTCAATTTTTGAAAGAAAAATATTCGGAATTTATTCAAAGAAACATTCAAAATATTCTGCGTTTTGCTTTTGTTTTTGGGCTTTTCCTCTTTACATTCAAAGATATTGTTGAAGAAGTTACTCATGATAGAGGCTACAATTCTTATGCTTATGGGTATTCTGAAATAAACTATTTGGTCATTGCTCTTATGGCAATTATTTGTATCGGAATTTATATTTATTCTGTATTTATAAAGACTCAAAAAATCAATTTCAAGACTATTTTTCCTTTAGTTCTTTTGCTTTTGCTCTCTATTCCCTTGTTTGTATCTAGTCCAGATTATGACAAAATATTGACTATTTTTTATAATATCGTATTGCTTGCTTTGGCTATTTGGAAAATTTATGATGGAATACATACCCAACAAAAAGGCGATTTTATGGCAGGAATTTTTTATTTATTGATGCTTGCTTTGGCTCGTTATTTTGATTTGTTTGAAAATTATGTCATTACAGGAATTTTATTTATTGTCTTAGGAATGGGACTTTATTTTATAAATAATTTTTGGAATAAAAAATTTAGTAAAAAATAATTTCACACTAAGAAAATATAAAATATCAAACATAAAAAACTATGAAAAATAAATCTTTAATTTATCTGGTCGTATTGTTTCAAATATTGATTTTGGGAGGAATGTTTGTAAAAGCATTTTATCCTGTGGTAGTCGGAAAGCCCATTAAACTCAAAGTATTGCCCATTGACCCTCGTGATTTGTTTAGAGGAAATTATGTCAATCTAAATTATGATTTTAGTAGAATTGATTTAGATTCGGTTTCGAATGATTTGGATTCTATGACACTTTCTACACTTACTTACGGCGATGAGCTTTTTATAGAATTGGCTTTAGATGCTACTAATGAGTTTTATGAAACAGTAGGAATTTGGACGGATATAAGCAAAAAAACAAATCCTAAAAATATAATTTTGAAAGGAACAAGAAAGCAAAATTCTTTTATTCGTATGGGAAATAATAAAACAATTAACATCTCAGCAGGCATTGAATCTTATTTTACAAAGAAAGAAAATGCACTTGATTTGGAAGATAAAATGCGCCCAAATTGGTCTTCTAATGTAGATAAAGAAGAATATATTGTGTGGTCAAAAGTATATGTAACTGATGAAGGTGCAGCAAGAATGAAGGCTATTGATTTCAAAAGAATAAAATAGAAAAAGATATTGACCAATAATTTTATTCTACAAATAGAAACTAATTTTATTCTTTTGATGTAATGGTTCTGTAAATCAAAAAGGACAGTAGCTCAGTTGGTAGAGCAACGTATTTATTTTTATGATTATCGTTGTATTTATATTCATTCGGTCAAATAAAATTTACTTCTAAGCCTGTAACGCCGTGTGTCGTAGGTTCGAATCCTACCTGTCCTGCTAGTTTTGTAATGAAAAAGTTATTACAATCAAAAATAAAAAATACTAGGTCAATTCGAACATACTTCTACTGGTTAAACTCTCCCATGGAGAGTTTAGGTTCAACTCCTAATTTGTTCGGAAATTACCTGTATTTTTAAAATTATTCAAAAAAACAAAGGTCAAATACGACTTACTTCTAATTCTTTGGTTGAAAATAGTCGTATAATTACCTTTTTATAAAATGATAGGTCAATCAAAACTTACTTCTTTTCGCTTAAAAGTCGGATTGCAAAGCAATTCATAGTTTTGAAATTACCTTCTTAATTATATCCAAGTGGTAGCTCAATGGTTAGAGCATCGGTCTTTTTTAGTTTGGAAATTACCTTCTAAAAAAACAAACTTTCACGTTTGTTTTTTAGGTCAATTCAGACTTACTCCAAAACTTATCCAAACCGACGGTTGCAGGTTCGAATCCTGTCCACTTGGCAAAAATGTAGCTTATGCTTTAGCATGAGGAAAATGTACCGAATGCTTTAGCTTTCGATAATACATTAAAAATAAACTTCAGGTCAAATAGGACTTACTTCTTTTGCCCACTAGGCGAATCACTATTAATGATTATCAGTTCTATGATTACCTATTTTTAATTTTTAAATAACTATAAAATATGGAAACACAACTTCCAACAACTACAAAATTTTCGAATATTTCTGCTGTTGCTGCTCGTAATGAGGCAATTTATGTAATGACAGAATATGCAGAAATTAACGACCAACTTACAACAAAGATTGGTGAAGATAAAAAATTAAGACAAACAACCTCTATTTTGGTCGCTAATTTGGCTAAACTAGGCTTTGGAATAGATGAAAAACTTTTGACTGCGCTCAATAATTTGCCTACCAACTATCAGCTTATGATTGCCGATAAGTTTAAGACAATTATGGGAACAAATAAAAATTGGACACCTCTTGTAAAAGGTTGGGACGTGCCAACAGGCGAAAATATTACCGACCATATTATTACGTGGTTTACAAATATTTTTACAGACCAAACAGCCAAAAATGAGAAAAAAAGAGGAACTACATTAAATTGTGGACATATTATTCCTGCAAATACGTTTCCTTTGGAGCGTTATAATGGTTGTCCTTTTTGTGGAACTCCTTTTGAGTTTGGAAAATTGGAAGATGAGAATTTTTCGCAAGGAAGTAAATTAAAAATTCTTTCTTTGTGGACAGATAAAGAAGCAAAACAATATTTTGAAGATTTATTGGCTTCCAAAACGGCTCTTGATGCAACTCAAATTGATAGCTTGAAAAAAATGATTCAGGCGTATAAAAACGAAGATTTGCCACAGGCTGAAATTAAGATGAAAGAAACTTTGATGCTTTTAATTTCTAGTTTGGTAGAACTTGGTAAAGCCGATAAAGCACAAGTTTATTTCAAATCGCCTGCCGATATTATGCGTTATTTGTGGTACAAACATACAGGTTTTTTACAGATTGTAAAGCCAAAAGTGATTGTAGAAAGAAAAGCAAAAAACAACAAACATATTGCAAGTGCTATTATTTCAGAATTGGATAAAAGTGCAGCAACTAGGTTGGCAGCAAAGACCGAATTGAAATTAAAATATTCAAGAAAGGAATGTTTTATGGTTGCTTCTTGGCTCAATAATCTTGAAATGAATCCTGAAACAATGTGCGAGATAATGCACCCAAAACGTGAAATGTGGGTTCGTTTTATTCGTGCTTTGCGTTTGTCGGAATACAGCAAAAAAACAGGTTTTGATAAATTAAAGACTGTTTTGGATAAATTTTATAATGAAGATTATAGAGTTTGGCAATCAGAAGTTGATAAATATCGTTTGAGAACCGACGTAGAAAAAACGATGCAACTCCTAAAGCAACGTCCAGGGCTTTTTGCGAGGTCGTTGTTTGCCAATATGCTTTGGTTTGGCAAAGATGATGTTTTGGCAGCTTTTTCAGAAGTGATTGATAAAGTTCCTGCTCGTCTTGTTTTTACTTTGAATATGTATGCAGAAAATTATTTTACAATCAGTGGAACTCGTGCCGTCAAGCCTTTGGGTGGAACAAATAAACACGTTCCTAAAAATCAACTTCTTTCTTTATATGATGAAGATGGATTGAAATCAATGAAAAAGGGAATTGAAGAATTATGTATTTTGGCAATGAGAAAGCGTTTTGAAGCTCAAAAAATCAAAGAAAAAAATGAGAACAAAACAATTTTTATTGACCCAATGCTTTTCAAAATTCCTGTTTCGATAGGAGATAGAAGCGAAACGGTTCAAGATATGCCTTCTGCGCTTATGGGAACTCGTTTTGAGATTGAAGGCGATACTGTTCGTTTGTTTATGCAATGGGGCGAAGGCTTAAAAGCGCAACATTTGGATATGGATTTGAGTTGTCATGTGGCGTATGGAGCTGCTACTGATAATTCGAAAAAAGAACATAATCAATATGGCAAGTTTTATGATATTTGCTCGTATAGCAATTTGGTTACAGATGGCTGTAAGCATAGTGGCGATATTCAAAGCATTCCAGAGAAAATTGGAACGGCAGAATATATCGATATTGATGTAAAAGAATTGCGCCAAAAGGGAGCAAAATACGTTACATTTACTTGTAATGCTTATTCAAATGGAGAAATTACACCTAATTTGGTGGTCGGTTGGATGAATAGTAAATTTCCAATGAAAATTTCTGAAAAAACAGGAGTGGCGTATGACCCTTCTTGTGTTCAACATCAAGTCAGAATCCAAAGAGCATTGACAAAAGGTCTTGTTTTTGGAATTTTGGATATTGATAAAAATGAAATTGTTTGGTTAGAACTTTCATTTCACGGACAAGTAGTAGGGCAGCTTGATATAAAAGGAGTAGAAGCTCTTTTAGAAAAGCTAAATGCAAAACTTAGCATCGGAAATCTATTGCTTTTGAAAGCCGAAGCTCAAGATTTGGAAGTTTTGGAAACAAACGACGATGAAAATCCTGCCGATGAAATCTATTCGAAAGAATGGGCAATGAATACGGCAGCCGTTACCCAATTATTGGTGGATTAATTTCCCAACCGTCAATAAAAAAAACCGACATTTTTCGAAGTGTCGGTTTTTTTTGGTTTGAAAACTATTCAGTTTGGGCAAAGTCTGATTTTGTTTTCAAAATTATATTTGCTAGTTGAGGAGAAAAAAGTAATAATTGATTTTTAAATAAAACAAAATATTTTTCTCTTGCTGTATAAATTTCTAGTTGTTGAGTTTCTTTATTTCTAATATCATTCAATGAAAAAATGGCTGTCGGCGCAATGGCTTTTAAAGAATCTTGTAGCTTATCATTTTTGACATATTGCTCTCCCATTACTTGATTGAAATAAGGCAAATAAGCATAAATTTTGTTTGTATCTGCTTCTGCCAATTCTCTTATTTTGAATGTTTTGCCTGTAAAATCTAAATTAAAACTTTCATTTTCATTTTGAGGATAAGAAACCGAAAGCGAACGAAATGTATTCGGAGTGGTAGCCAAAAGCGTTCGGTCTTGCCACTCATAAGGGCGAATATCAAAAATATCTCTAATCTGTAAATAATACCCTGGAATGTAAATCGAATAAGGAGAAATAGATTCTTCTTGCATTGCGTAAGTTTCTCCCTCGTGTGTACAAACTTTATATTTTCGAATTTGATTATCGCCCTTAAAAACTTGCACCTCAATTCCATTTAATAAAAAACTATTTATTACCTCTTCTTTTATACTTTCCGAAACAGGTTTTTTTACTTCAATTCGTTGCATAATTGCCCAAAGAGAAGCAATCATTTCTTCATCTACTACAAAATCATTATTCATAAGCCACTCACTAGAATTGGTTTTGCTTTGTGAAAGAATTTGTTCTCCCAAAACTAATTTTGTAATTCCTGTGGTGTCTTCTAAAGCATATTTTGTTTCATTTAGAATAGATTTTTCAGAAGAAGAATTTTGAGAAGGAATAGCAAAAAATATAGCTAACAACAAAACAACCGACAAAAGTGTAAGTAGTTTTAGTTTTAAAGAAAAACCTGTATTTGGTGTTTTGGAGGTTGATTGCGTCATGGATTTAGTTTTACTATTCTTATTTGAGCGAACACTAAATGTATTCGCTGCTGTTTTCTTAGGCTAAAGCATAAGTTACATTATTTTACAAATATACTAAAAGCAATCTTTTGTCTTTCAACTATTTCAATAATTTATATGGAAAAATAATACTGTCTTTATCAAATTTTTGGGATAATGATACCAATAAAAATAGCTTTTAAAGCTCTCATCAAACACAAAATTATTATTTTTTTGGAAAATACTTTAAAAAAGGATTAATGATTCTTTCATCTTTTGTCTTGATAGCAAAGACAATTTCTTCAAAAGAATCTTTAAATTTTGTAGTGAGGAGGTCGTGAAAAATCTTGGCAATATCAGAAGGAATATTTTGAAAAACACCACAACCCCACGCTCCCAAAACCAAATTTTTGTAGCCTTTATGATGAGCAATAGCCAAAACTTTTTCAATTCTTTGTTCCATAACAGGAACAATATCATCTATTTTATTTTGCTCTTGCCTTCTTACCACACCAGCATTTACGGCAGCCGAAGTCAGAATACTTACCTTTTGAGGCGTATCTAAATATTCTCCTTCGTCGTTTTTAAAAATCGGAACATTGGGCGAATAAATCATTGTGTCTGTATAAAGCATCGTTTTGATACTTCGATGAAATTGATAATATTCTTCAAAAAACTCAAAACAACATGCGCTAAGTCCTGTTACTCGTGCGATAGATTCTTCTTGTGCCTGTGCGCCTGTCAGAAAACCACCACCAATATTTTTGGCAGAAGCAAAATTCAGACAAAAAACAGGTTCGTTATTCGCCTTCAATAGATTATCGATGACGACCATAACAGATTCATTTTGTGTATAAAATTTTCTTTTTACACTCTTTAGAGGTTCATAATGCGCTTCTAACATAGAGTTATCTTTTGCCATAAAAAGCTCTGAATTTTTCTGCGCTTGTTCTTGAATTTCTGAAATATCTACTTTTTCGTTTTCCTTTTCATTTTTCTGATGGATATAAAAACCATTTTTGATTACCTCAACGGTATCTTTTGCAATCAATATGCGTTTTGATTTTTTCATTTCTGTTTGTTTTGGTTGTTTCTTTTTTTGCAAACAGTTTTTTGTGGGGTTTTAGTTCG
>CAKZOK010000002.1 GCA_937136415.1 uncultured Cytophagales bacterium
TTTTCAAAATTTTAGAGGCGTTTTTTTTTGCTCAAAATTTCTAAAAACGGGTTTTTAGAAATTTTTCTGCCATTTTTGGAAAATGAGATACTTTTCATCTCTGTAAGTGCTTTATTTACAGTATTTTATGATTTTGGTTGTTTTGTGAAAAATAAAAAACACCAAACTATTCTTAAAAAAAATAATTTGATGTTTTTTCTAAATATACTTTTTCTACACCTCTTTTCGCAGTCTAGCCACAGGAATATTGAGCTGCTCTCTATATTTGGCAACCGTTCTTCGTGCAATTTGATAGCCTCTAGCACGCAATAATTTTTCTAATTTGTCGTCCGAATAGGGCTTGCGTTTGCTCTCATCTTCGATAAGTCCTTTCAAAATTGCCTTCACTTCTTTGCTACTGACATCTTCTCCAGAGTCTGTCTGAATACTTTCAGAAAAGAAATATTTTAATGGAAAAACTCCAAAATCTGTCTGTACAGCCTTGCTATTTGCCACCCTTGAAACAGTGGAAATATCCATTCCAATTTCATTTGCAATATCCTTCAAAATCATAGGACGAAGTTTTGAATCTTCTCCCTCCAAGAAAAATTCTCTCTGATAATTCATTATGGCACTCATCGTTTTTAAAAGAGTGTGTTGGCGTTGTTTGATAGCATCAATAAACCATTTTGCAGCATCTAATTTTTGTTTTACAAATGAAACTTCTTGTTTTAGCTTCTTGTCTTTTTTGTCGCTTTTGTCGTATCCTTCCAACATATTTGTATAATTTCTACTAATATGAAGTTGAGGCGCATTCCTAGAATTAAGAGAAAGCTCAAGATTTCCACTATTATATTTTATTGTAAAATCTGGAATTACATACTGCACCTTTACCATTCCCGAACCCGAACCTCCTGGTTTTGGATTCAATTTTAGAATAACTCCCATTGCCGAACGCAATTCTTCTTCTGAAAGATTAAGTTTTCGCTGAATCTTTTTGAAATGTTTTTTCTTAAATTCTTCAAAACACATCGAAATAAGATGAATTGCATCTTCTAAAATCTTAAATTCTGCTTTATTTTCTTCTTTGTTTGTATCATTTTCTTTTTTTAATTTTTCTTGTCTTTTGAGCTGAATCAATAAGCATTCTTGCAAATCTCTTGCTCCAATTCCGGCTGGGTCAAATTGTTGTATTCTGCGCAATAATTTCTCTACTTCTAATCTATCAGTCTGAATATTTTGTATAAAAGCAAGGTCATTTACTATCGCATCAACATCTCTTCGGATATAACCATCATCGTCAATACTGCCAATAAGTTGCATTCCGATAGTGTGCATACGCTCATCTAAACGCAGATAACCAAGCTGGCGAGTAAGCTCATCGATGAGTGAAGTCATCGAAGAAATGGGCATATCTCTATCCTCTTCTTGATAATTTCCATCGCCTTGCATTTTGTATCCAGCGACATCATCTTGACTCAGATAATCATTAATGTTTACATCTGTTGTCGAATCTTTGATAGAATCTAAAGACGTTTCAGAATAATCCATTTCATCATAATCATCACTATTGTCATCTTCTTTTTCTTTCTCTTTTTCTCGCCCCTCCTCCAAAGCTGGATTACTTTCAAGCTCTTCTTCTACTCTTGAATCTAATTCGGCTGTCGGAATTTGCAACAATTTGATAAATTGTATCTGTTGAGGCGATAATTTTTGACTTTGTGATTGTTTTACGGTTAATTTTTGCATAGGAATAGAGAAGTTGAAAAAGTGAGTATTTTTATGGCTAGACAAAATTGATTTTTTAATAAAATCTAATTTTTAATAAAAAGTTTTTTTTGTAAAATTTTAAATTCAATTTTACTTTACTTAAACATTATCACGCTTGCTTTTGTATGAAGTTTTTTGTGCATTCGTTGTATGTTCTTACTAAACGGAAAAAAGACAAAGTCGTTTAGAAAAATTTAAACTTTTTTTACTTTTTTGTAAAATTGGAACGGATTTTATGGTGGTTTTTGATTTTTTGAAGTAAAAATAGACTATTTAATAGTTTTTAAAGGAATGCCTAAATTACAATTTGTTACATTTGCCAAATGAAAATACAACTACCCAAAATTGATAAAACAATTCTTGTTCATTTGGCTCTCTTTGCTGTTGCGCTGATTTATGGTGCAAATTATACGATTGCAAAAGAAGTGATGCCTATTTATATTTCTCCTTCAGCTACAATTTTGATGCGTGTTTTGGGAGCAACTTTTCTTTTTTGGGCGTTGGTAGGAGGTAAAAAACTTATTTTATCAAATAAGAAGGAAAAAATAATTTTACTGCTCAGTGCAATTTTTGGAGTGGTGGTCAATCAACTTTTGTTTTTTGAAGGATTGGCACGTACTACGCCCATAAATGCAGCCTTGATTATGACCACAACGCCTTTACTTGTTTTGATAGTTTCGGCAATAAGTGGAGGAGAAAAATTTACTTTTCTGAAAGCTATCGGCGTTTGTTTGGGGCTTTTGGGAGCTGGAATGTTGATTAGTAGCAAAACAGTTTCTGATTCTAACCTTCCTTTTGCGCTGACTTTTGATTTTAATTTGGGCGATTTATTTATTCTTCTCAATGCAACTTCTTATGCTATTTATTTAGTGATTGCAAAGCCACTTTTAAAGAAATATTCTGCTTTATCAATCAGTAAATGGATGTTTACGCTTGCTTTGCCATTTGTATTGCCTTTTGGTTTTTCGGATTTAGGAACGACTAATTTTGTAGAAATGCCACCGATGATTTATGTAGGTTTGGGTTATATTGTCCTCTTCACAACATTTTTTGCTTATTTGCTCAATGCGTGGGCGTTGCGTAGTGTTTCTTCTAGTGTGGTCGGAATTTATATTTATTTACAACCTGTTTTGGCTACTTTTATAGCTGTTGCATTGGACAAAGATTCGCTAACTGTTACAACACTTATTTGGGCATCTTGTATCTTTTTGGGTGTTTTTTTGGTAAGTAGGAAGTAGATTTTTATGAAACAGTTATTTTTTAATCTTACTTACTTTATAGGAGTTATTATTTTTATTTCCTCTTGTCAAACTCAAAATAAGCAAGATAAAAAACAAAATATAAATTCAGATGATGTAGAAATGATAGAAGTCAATAATATAGAAACAACAAAAGAAGAGAAATCTATTGATAAAAACTATTTTAAGAAGTTTGATAAAGTAGAATTAACTTATTATCCTCATAGTGTGCGTTCACATGGAATTATGCCAGCTTGTGGAGAGTTAATCAAAAATGGAATTTTTGAAGTTGATTCTTTACAGAAAAAAACTACTTTGACTAAGATACAAATTCAAAAATTTGAACAACTTGTTTTTACAGAAGCTACTCAAAAAGAATGGCAGCCGTCAGATTGTTTTAAACCTCGTCATTCACTTATTTTTTATGAAAAAGAACAAGCGACACATATTATAGAGATTTGTTTTGATTGTTCTTATGTTTGTTATTATCCTGATACTTTTCCTAGTATGAGTTTGATATATAAATTTAATGAAATGGAAAACCTATTCAACAAAATTCTTAAAGAGTAGATTTTTATTCTACTCTTTATCCCTAATTTTGAAACCATACACTTTTTTTAATTGCATTTTTTATAAAATAAACAGGTTATAAATACAATACGAATCCTTTGGGATTCGGAAATTTAACCTTTTCAATGGTTCTATAAACATACGAACTCTTTGGAGTTCAATAAAAAATACCCTTGTTGGTGTTTTAGCGAAGCGACACCAACAACCAAATAACTTATCATACTTTTTACAACACCACTAACATACGAACTCTTTGGAGTTCAATAAAAAATACCCTTTTTTGGTTTACGAATTACAAAGAATTTCGTATATATATAGAAAAAGAAGAAGGTAATTACTATTGCATTTATCAAAATTTTATCTTGCAAAACGGATATAAAAACCAAAACCTTGGACAAAAAAAAGTGTACGGTTTTAAAATCCCCAATAAAAAGCTCACTCAAAATCTTTTACTTTTATCTTGCACATTTGACCATTTTTGAGATTGTGCCAAAATACTATTTCTCTTCATAAGTAAACTCTTGCATTTTTTCGCCTTTTGGTGTTAAATTAAAACGGTCTTCAATCATACCAAAACCAACTGTTTCGGAGTCATTTGGAAAACGAACTTCTCCAGTATAACCCGAAATTTCGCCCTCAGAATATTCTTGAGAAACAATTTCTAATTTTATTTTATTTTCATCTTCTACATTCCAATACAAAACTTCTAATATTTTACTCATATCAGAATTAGTACGAATCTGAACCCATTCACTTGCCATATTTGGTCTGAATCCGTCCGAACGATATACATTTACAAAGGTTTCTTGATTGGAATAATCTGTTTCTGTTACTTCTGTTTTTACTTTAGGAGTTTCCTCTTGTATAGTTTCTGTTGCAACAGAATCTTGTGTTTGTTTAGGTTCAGTAGTTTTGGAAGAAGTTGAACAAGAAGAAATTGAAACCAAAAGACCAAAGGCAAAAATTAAAATGTGCTTTTTCATTAATTAAAATTGAAATGAATTAAATTAGCAAACGTATCAGCAATATCTGCTAAAAGTAAGAAACAAGATTGTATAATCAAATTTAAGACTAAAATAAATAATTACTCATAAAACCAAGCCAACAAAACCATAAAAAAACACTACCTTTGCAGCCATAAAAAATACGATAAAAAACGAGTAAATTATATCATCTAAATAAATGGCAGCAATCAACCTCATTTCTGGCGAGCATCTTTCCAAAACATATAGTGATAGGTTTCTTTTCAATGATTTGAATTTTGGAATTTCACAAGGCGAAAAAGTAGCTTTAGTAGGTAAAAATGGAGCAGGAAAATCTACATTACTCAAAATTTTGGCAAAAATTACAACTCCTGATAAAGGTGATGTAAGTTTGCGTCAAGGAGTAAGGGTGGGATATTTGGCACAAGACCCAGACTTACCAGAAGACAAAACAATTTGGCAAGCTATCGTACAGGCTGATAGCCCAACTATTACAGCCATTCGAAATTATGAAAATGCCATTTTGCCAGAAAATATAGAAGATGCCGAACGAATGGAAAAAGCAATGAACGAAATGGAACGTTTAGATGCTTGGGCGTATGATGCTAAAATAAAAGAAGTTACTTCAAAATTAGGTTTGGAAGACACTCAAAAATCAATTTCAGAGCTTTCGGGAGGGCAAAAAAAGCGTGTGGCTTTGGCAAAATTACTCTTAGATGAGCCAGATTTGTGGCTTTTAGATGAGCCTACCAATCATTTGGATTTGGCAACGATTGAATGGCTAGAAAACTATTGGGCTTCTTCGAATACTACCTTGCTGCTTATTACTCATGATAGATATTTTTTGGATAAAATTTGTAATCGTATTTTTGAGTTAGACAATGGGCATATTTATCGTTATGAAGCAAATTATGGACAATTTTTGGAGCTAAAATCAGAACGAATCGCACAGGCACATACAGAGGCAGACAAGGCGCATCAACTCATGAAAAAAGAATTGAATTGGATTAGAAGGCAGCCAAAAGCACGAGGAACAAAAGCAAAATATAGAGTAGAAGCATTTGAGGGGATAAAAGAAAAAGCAAGTACTCGCCCAGAGGGAAATAATATGGATATTCAGTTTGGTGCAAAACGCCAAGGAAAGAAAATTATTGAGCTTCATGATGTTAGTTTTGAGTTTCAAAGTAATAAAGGAACTCAAAAAATTCTTGATAAATTCAATTATAAATTTGTACGAGGAGAACGCATCGGAATTATTGGAAAAAATGGAGCAGGAAAATCTACTTTTCTTTCTCTTCTTACAGGCGCATTAGACCCAACAAAAGGGCATATCGAAAAGGGAGAAAATACACACTTTGGTTATTATACACAGATGCCTCCTACTTTTGATGATTCGATGCGTGTCATTGAGGTCATTCAACAAATTGGAGAAATGACAACGGTTTCAGAAGATAGCAAACATCAAGTTTCGGCTTCACAGCTTCTGACACAATTTAATTTTCCACCTGCACAGCAATATAAAAATGTAGGAACACTTTCGGGAGGAGAAAAAAGACGTTTGCAGCTTTTACAGATTTTGATAAAGATGCCTAATTTCTTGATTCTTGATGAGCCTACCAATGATTTGGATTTGCAAACGCTTTCAGTTTTAGAAGAATTTTTGTCTAATTATGGTGGTTGTTTGATTTTGGTTTCTCATGATAGATATTTCTTAGATAATTTGGTAGAGCATCTTTTTGTATTTGAGGGAGAGGCGAAAATTAGAGATTTTAATGGAAATTATACGGATTATAGAGAAGAAGAAACAGAAAAACTAAAAGAATCTCAAAACAAACCTTCTAATAAAAATGCTCATTCGATTGCGCCAGTAAAAACAAATACTTCTAATAAACTTAGTTTTAAAGAAAAACAAGAATTAGAAAATACAGAAAAAGAAATTACAAAACTTACCAAACAGAAAGAAGAATTGGTTACACTAATGAATAGTGGTGAAACCGATTATGATAAAATCTCTAAATGGAGTGCCGAAATGGAAGTTATTGTAGATTCACTTGATGAAAAAGAAATGCGTTGGTTGGAGCTTTCTGAAAGAGAATAAAAGCATTTTTTAATTTTATTTCTGGTTTAAGTGTCAAGGTTTGAACCAGTTAAGAAAAAATACGAAAATAATATATTTTGAATACATTCGGACATATTTTTAGAATAACTACTTTTGGAGAATCTCATGGAAAAGGCATCGGCGTTACCATAGACGGTTGTCCTGCTGGTTTGGAATTGGATTTAGATTTTTTGGCAAGTGAAATGAAACGCCGAAAACCGGGGCAATCCAAAATAACAACTCCACGAAAAGAAAAAGACGAATTACAAATCTTATCAGGAACTTTTGAAGGAAAAACAACAGGAACTCCTTTAGCTATCTTTATTCCTAATCAAGACCAAAAAAGCAACGATTATTCGCATATTGCTGACAAATTCCGTCCTTCTCACGCCGATTATACCTATCAAAAAAAATATGGAAATAGAGATTATAGAGGAGGGGGCAGAAGTTCGGCAAGAGAAACGGCAGCACGAGTGGCAGCAGGAGCAGTCGCAAAATTATTCTTAAAATCAAAAGGAATTTCTATTCAAGGATATGTTTCTCAAGTAGGAAATATTACATTACAAAAAAGCTATTCAGAATTAGATTTTTCTTATAATAAAAAAGGAGAAAATATTATTCGCTGTCCAGATGCAGAAACGGCAAATCAAATGATTGATTTGATAGAAAAAGTCAAAAATGAAGGAGATACTATCGGTGGAGTGGTTTCTTGTGTTTTAGAAAATGTTCCTGTTGGTTTGGGAGAACCTGTTTTTGACAAATTACATGCCGAACTCGGAAAAGCCATGCTAAGTATAAACGCCGTCAAAGGATTTGAGTATGGAAGTGGCTTTGAGGGCATAAAACTAAAAGGCTCGGAGCATAACGACGAATTTTATACAGATGAAAATGGAAAAATTCGCACAAAAACAAATTATTCTGGAGGAATACAAGGTGGAATTAGTAATGGCGAAGATATTTATTTCAAAGTTGCTTTTAAGCCTGTCGCTACGCTGATGAAAGACCAAGAAAGTATTGATAAAGAAGGAAATAAAACAATAGTTTCTGGAAAAGGAAGACACGACCCTTGTGTAGTTCCTAGAGCTGTTCCGATTGTGGAGGCGATGGCTGCGCTCGTAATTGCTGATTTTTATTTGCGTCAAAAAGTTGCTAATAATCTGTAAAGAAAAATTACGAATTATGTATATAATTGATAATTAAAATATTGCAATTATATTCGTAATTCGTAATTTTTAATTCATAATTTTAATTTACTCCTCTTCTTCCAAAATCTCTTCTGCAATAGTTCTGAAATAGCCTTCTAATTCGGCAGGATTGCGTGGGTGTTGCATATCTAATTTTTGGCGAGTAGAGTTTTCTCTTGAATCAATCAGATTATCGGTTACATATTCCAAAATATCAAATGCTTCTTCTGCCATTGCATTTTCTCTATCCAAAGTAGGATTTACTTCTACCATTTCCCACGCACAAACCTTGTCATTATTTATCAAAAGAGCATTTAATTGTTTTGCTTGTTCTATGCTAAGTCCATTTTCTACTGGTGTTCCTGTTCCTTCGGAAATTTTTGGGTCAAGGCTATCAACATCAAAGGAAATATAAATCAAATCACAATCACTAAGTAAACTCAATATTTCTTCTGAAATTTGTTCTACTCCTTTGTTTTTTACTTCTGAAGTAGGAAAATTACGAATACCGTATTTATTTATCAAAAACTTTTCTTCTTCTTCAATATCTCTAGCTGATACAAAAACAATATCTTTTGGAAGTATATTTTGCCCATCTCCTCCTACGTGTTTGAGTTTATTCCACCATTTTATGGTATCTTGATGTGGGTCATTTCGGCGAGATTCTTTGTTGTCTTCTCCTGTTGCGATAGCCAAAGGCATTCCGTGAATATTTCCAGACGGACTGGTGTAAGGCGAATGCAAATCTGCATGTGCGTCTATCCAAATTACACCAATTCTTTTGTTGGGATAAGCAAGTTTTATTCCTGCAATAGAACCTGCTGCTGTCGAATGGTCGCCTGCCAAAATAAGAGGAAAATAACCATCTTCGATAGCATCTCTTACAGCATCAGATGTTCTGCGTTCTACTTTATAGACCGAATCTATATGTTTTGCATAGTTGTAGGGTGTTGATTCGAAAAGCGCGTCATTATCAGTTTCTACTTCTGTAATATCAAAACGAATAAAATAATCACTTCCTTTATCCAAACAAGCTGTTTTGAGTGCATCTATCCCCAAACTTGCTCCTCGTGTTCCTGCTCCTAATTCCGAACGAACTTCAATAAGTTTTATAAAATCCATATAATTTTTGTATTAATAAAAGGTGTGTTCTGTATTTGTGTATTATTTTTCAGGGCTTAATTTTTTATATATTTTTTTATACAAAAAAATAAAATGGTTATAAAACAATTTTGAAAAAATGAAATATAAGAAATTCAAATTCAAAATATTATTTTTATTAATGATAAACCAAGATGAAAAATAGCTATTTTTTTTATTTTACAAAAATAGTCAAATTATTTGAAAGAAAATTTTTGCATAAAAAAAATGCTACTCCCTTTCAGAAGTAGCATTCTAATAGATTTTTAAAATTTATTGAATACTCAAAATTTTGTTGTATCTAGCTTCATCATTTAATACTTCAATGGCTGCTTTCATATCCAAATCATCGTCAAAGGTAGCTTCCATTTGCCCTCTTTCTAAATAATAACGAGTAGCAATTTCTCTTTCTAAAAGTTCCATAATTTCAGCTTTATGATTACGCAAATCATTTTCTTTATTATGTGCAATTCCTTTTTTAAACTCATCAATTTTTGGTTGTAGAGCTTCGTAGGAATCTTCTTTTTGAGCAACTTTTTCTAGTTCTTTTATCATTTTTTCCACTTTAGTTGTATAGTCATATTCTTTTTTAGAAAGCCATTTGATAAAATTGTTATATTCAGAATCAGTTAAGTTAAATGCCTTTGCTTCTGCGATTGTTTTGTGTTCAAAATGATATTTGTTGGCATAATCAAACAAAAGACCTTTCAAAAAAAGTGTTTGAGTAATGGGCGCAAATCTATCATGTTTGATAGAAATATCTGGCTTTACACCACCACCATCATAAACAGTACGACCAGCAGCCGTCTTGAAAGGCATACGAAGAGAATCAGCCATTTTGCCTACACTCCCATCTTCATTTCTTTGTGAATAATCAATCGCTTGAATACATCTTCCACTCGGAATATAATATTTTGCAATCGTAACTTTTAGTTTTGAATTGTAAGAAAGCGAACGAGTAGCCTGTACAAGTCCTTTTCCATACGTATTTTCTCCAATCAAAACACCCCTATCATAATCTTGAATTACTCCAGAAACAATTTCAGCAGCCGAAGCACTTGTACTGCTAGTCAAGACTACTAAAGGAATCTGTGTATCTGTTGCTTCAGCAAGACCATTATACGTTTTGTTCCATTCTTTTACTTTTCCTTTTGTGCTTACAATTTCTTTTCCTTTTTCTACAAAAATATTAGAGATTTTAACTGCCTCGTCCAAAAGCCCACCTGGATTTCCTCTTACATCAAAAATAATTTTTTCTGCTCCTTTTGCTTTCAAAGCAACTAAAGCATCTTTTACTTCTTTGTTGGCATCACGAGTAAAATCGGTCAGTTTTATCATGCCAATCGTTGGAGTTACCATTCCATAATAAGGAACATTATAGGTTTGTATTTTTTCTCTCGTAACTGTAATATCAATGGGTTTTTCATTTCCATAACGCTTAATGGAAAGCACAACATCAGTTCTTGCTTGCCCCTTCAAAAGCTGGCTTGTTTCATCGTATGTTTTGTCTTTTAATGAAATTCCATCAATAGCGATAATCTCATCTCCTATTTTTACACCTGCTTTATCGGCTGCAAATCCTTCTAAAGGCATCATAATCAGTATTCTGCCATCTCTTGTTCCGACCGATGCACCAATTCCACTATACTCGCCCGTTGTCATGGTTCGATAATCTTCAATTTGGTCTTCAGAAATATAATTGGTGTACGGGTCTAATGATGCCAACATCGCATCAATTCCTGTTTTCATCAGTTTTGCAGGAGTTACATCATCTACATACCACGTATTTACTTCTTTAAAAAGGGTGGCAAAAATATCTAAGTTTTTGGCAATCTCAAAGTATTTTTCACTTGGATTATAAAAGGCAGAACCTGTTACAAAGACAATCAAAAGCCCTACAATGCCGTATTTGAATCTCTTTTTTAGTTGGGGAAGTTTTAGTTTCATAGGTAAAATATATATTTTTGGTAAGATTTATTTTCTTTTGAAGGTTGATAGTTTTATGTTCTTAATATTGTACTAAATGCAAATAAATAGCCATTGTGAGTTCTCTAATCTAATATACAGAAAAAACACACATTTCGTTGTAATAAAGAGATTGTTTATCGAAATTTAAGAGTAATTTGATAAAATCTAGTTTTTCAATTTCAAACAATTTGGATAAAAATTTGTATTAATCTTACTTAATGTTAATTTAATGTTACGTTTTATTGAACGAAATGTAAATAATTAATCTTAAAACTATATTATTATGAAATCAAAAATTCTAAATTACTCTATAATTAATAAATATCCTTTATTGTGCTTCATTGTTGGCATTATATCGATTGGATTAGGCGTATCTCAAAATTTAGCAAAAAAAGAAATATTTTTTATGATTCTTGTTTTTGGAGGGCTAACATTGTTTACCATTGCAGGAATTTATTTTACTCGTTTTTTTGTAGTGAAAAATATTTTGAATCTTTTATCAGAAAAACAAATTGCTGCACAAGTCGTTGATGCTCATCTTATTACATTTGTTTATAAAGAAGATAACTATAAAATGAATCTGTATGCAAGTAGAGGAAC
Organism: uncultured Cytophagales bacterium; assembly: GCA_937136415.1. Taxonomy (GTDB): domain Bacteria; phylum Bacteroidota; class Bacteroidia; order Cytophagales; family Bernardetiaceae; genus Bernardetia. The sequence goes on from CAKZOK010000002.1 coordinate 11,531, forward strand.
AACGTTTGCTTTTTTTTATAAAAATGAGAAATTAATTGCTAACAAAGCAATCAGTCATACAAAGGAAAATTTGTTGAAAATGATTGCTTTATTAGAATCTGAAAAGCCATTGTCAAGCAAAAAACACAAATATAAGGTAAAAAGTAAATGGCGTTAAGGTTTTATTTTAAATTAAAAATTCTTTTGGAACAGCATCAATCAACCAAACACCATTTTTAGCTTGATAAAACAATAGCCCAACCTCTTGCATTTTGATAGTTTTTATTTCGAAAATATAAGGTTTTCCATGTCTTTTCCCTACTTTTTGAGCCGTTTCTATATCTGCTGAAAGATGAACATATTGCCTATTTCTTTTCAAAATTCCGTTTTGTAGAATCGAATCTACATTTTTTGTGGCTGTTCCATGATACAAAATTGGAGGAGGAATTGTGGCTTCATAATTCATCGCTACTTCAATAGAATGTCCTTGATTAGCTCTTATTTTGGTTTTGTCCTCATTGAAACCAAAGCGTTGTTTGTCATTTGTTGCTACAATATACTCTAATTCTTCGAAAGTAATTGAGTTGCCATTTTTGTAGTTATTTATTTTTTCTAAAAACTCTTTGACTTCTACCCAACCTCCTTCTTCTAACTCTAAGCCTACTAATTCAGGGCGATGGCGCAGTAGTTGAGAAAAAAACTTACTTCTTTTTTTTGCTTTTTTAGCGTCCATATTTATAGATTAAGTTTGATTTTTTATGTTAAAATGATTTCTTTTCTAACCAAATTATATATCCAAAAAGTTCTATTATGTATTATTTTTTTTAAGTTTTTTAAGAATATATATAAAATCGTTGTGCCAAATATAAAATTAGAAAAAGACCTTACTGGGATATAAAATTTGTTGATTTATTCAATTTATAACCATTTAAAACGCAATTTTAACTTTTTAGAGGCGTTATTTTTTTAAGAATCAAACAAAAAATGTTACCTTGCATATGGTTTGTATAACGAAGTAGATTTATTCTAACTAAAAAATATTTTTATTTCCCTTACAAAAACATCAGCTATAAAATTTCAATCATACTATATTACGACGATGAATTTAAAATTACTTAAAAAACCTTTATGGAGTATTGCCTTACTTATTTGTTTGGGATATTTTTTAGGATTTCAAAATACAGCCTCTGGACAAGATTTGCAATTTTCGCAATTTCATAATGCACCTCTTTATCTCAACCCAGCTTTTGCAGGAATGCACCAAGGAGGAAGAATGACTCTTAATTATCGCAATCAATGGCCTAGTTTAGATGTAAATTATGTTACTTATTCGGGAGCTTTTGATTATTATTTCCCAAATATTCGTTCATCTATTGGTGTGATTGCCAAAGTAGATGAGCAAAGCACAGGAATAACACCTTATAAAAGCACAGATGTTTCTTTCATTTATGCGTATATGATTCCTTTGAGTGATAGGCTTACCATACAACCTGCCTTGCAAGTTGGATATGTACAAAAAAGTGCAGGGTTTGTAGGATTGACTTTCCCAGACCAATTCAGTGATAGAGGGTTTTTAGGAACACCAACAGAAGAAAGTTTTGCTCGTAATCAGCTTGGTTATGTAGATATTTCGACAGGTGCAGTTTTGTTTGGTCAAAATTTTTGGCTAGGGCTTTCTGCCAATCACATCAATAGCCCTCCTGATAGTTTTATAGGAGATAATAATCGCTTACCTATGAAAATATCTTTTCATGGTGGTTACAAAATAGACTTTGCAAATCGTTATGATACTCGTAATAAAAGCATTACACCTAGTTTTATGTATAAAAAACAAGGCTCGTTTCAGCAGTTTAGTCTTGGTGTAAATGGAGAGTATGAGCCTCTTTTGTATGGGCTTTGGTATAGAGGTTTTCCTATCGAACAATCAACAAATAATTTTCCAAAACATGATGCTATGGTTGCTATGTTAGGAGTTAAGTTTGGTGGCTGGGCGTTGGCATATAGCTATGATTGGTCTATTTCCGAAGTGGCTGGTGCAAAGGCAAATTCACACGAAATTTCTTTAGTATTTAATTTTGGAGGACAAGACGACGTAAATTGTCCTAATCCATTTTCTGAATCTCGTTACCGTGGCGCACGTTATCGTTAATCAAGAAAAAACGTAGAGTAAAAAAAATTCCTATTTGATTATAAACCAAATAGGAATTTTTTTATAAAAAATAGCAAAATGAAATAGTGGCATACATAGAAATTTTGTACTTTTGAATAAAGCTAAATAGAAAATAATTATACTACATTTCATTCTCATTTTATGCGACACGAACCCATTAAAAGCAAACTTTTTGAAAAAAATCGTAAAAAATTTACCAAAGGTTTATTATCCAATTCGATTGCAATTTTTAATTCAAATGATATTATGCCTACAAGTGCTGATGGCACAATGCCATTTGTTCAGCATTCGGATATTTATTATTTGACAGGAATTGACCAAGAAGAAACAATCTTAGTCCTTTTTCCAGATGCAAAAGACGAAAAATATAAAGAAGTTTTGTTTGTAAAAGAAACAAACGACCATATCAAAGTTTGGGAAGGCGAAAAACTTACAAAAGAAGCAGCTACCAAACAATCAGGAATAAAAACAGTATTTTGGATAGACCAATTTTGGTCAGTTTTGCAACAGTTTTTGATTTTTCCTGCTCAAAATGTTTATCTTACCACCAACGAACACACCAGACAAAGTGTAGAAACAGAAACTCGTGACGACCGTTTTCGTAAGGAAATGCAGCATCGTTTTCCTCTACACAATTACCAAAGAAGCGCACCTATTTTACAAAATATCCGTGCAATAAAAGAAAAAACGGAAATAGAACTTATGCGTCAGGCGTGTAGTATTACTGAAAAAGGATTTCGCCGTTTGCTCTCTTTTGTGAAGCCAAATGTAATGGAATACGAAATTGAAGCCGAGCTTTTGCATGAGTTTGTAAGAAATCGTTCAAGAGGTTTTGCCTATGAGCCAATTATTGCAGCAGGCGAAAATTCATGTGTTTTGCATTATATTCAAAATGATAATATTTGTAAAAAAGGAGATATTATTTTGCTAGATATTGGAGCTGAATATGCAGGGTATGCTTCTGATATGTCAAGGACAATTCCTGTAAGTGGAAAATATTCTAAGCGTCAGAAAGAGGTGTATAATGCTGTATTGCGTGTCCAACGTGCTGCCATGAAGCTCCTAAACCCTTCAAATACACTCAATGAATACCATAAAGAAGTAGGAAGTTTGATGGAAAAAGAATTGATTGGATTAGGACTTTTGGATAAAAAAGAAGTCAAAAACCAAGACCCAATGAATCCGTTATATAAAAAATACTTTATGCACGGAACAACTCATCACTTAGGAATCAATGTACATGATTATGGGGCCTTTGATAGAAAAATAGAAGCAGGAATGGTATTTACTGTCGAACCAGGTATTTATATTCCAGAAGAAAAAATTGGAATCCGTCTTGAAAATGATATTGCAATTACCAAAAATGGCTACGATGATTTGATGGGAAATATTCCGATTGAAATTGAGGAAATTGAAGATTTAATGAATGCTAAATAAACGATTTAACTGGTTCAAGCGTAGGCTGTTCAGAATTTCAAAAATTCTTCCTATAGTTTAGTTTATAGTCATTTTCATTTTTTGATGGATTGATTTATAAATCAAAAATAGCAATTAAAATT
>CAKZOK010000003.1 GCA_937136415.1 uncultured Cytophagales bacterium
AAAAACTACCCACAATGCCATTGTTAGTGTTTTAGCAAAACGACACCAACAACCAAATAACTTATCATACTTTTTACAACACCACTATTTTCTCAAAATTTGACTTCCAAAATTAATATCATTTTTTTAGAAAAAGAATAACTACTTTTTATATTATTTTTCCTAAACTATTAACAGATAATTCCCTAAATTAGCAATCTAAATAAGATGAAATAAAAAAAAGAAAGTTGATGACAAAAGAACAACAAATCGAAAACGAATTAATCAGTAAATTATCTGATTTAAAATATACGTACCGAAAAGATATAAGAAGTTTAAGCTCTTTAGAACAAAATTTTAGACAAAAGTTTGATGCTCTCAATAGAGTAAAACTAACCCATTCAGAATTCGAAAGATTACGAGAAGAAATTATAAACCCTGACGTTTTTACGGCTTCTAATCATCTAAGACAACGAAATTCATTCACTCGTGAAGACGGAACACCTCTACATTATACTTTAGTAAATACAAAAGATTGGTGCAAAAACGATTTTGAAGTTATTAATCAACTCCGAATGAATACCGAAAGTAGCAATCATAGGTATGATGTTATTTTGCTCATTAATGGAATACCTGTTGTACAAATAGAACTCAAAACCTTAGGGATAAATGTGAATAAGGCGATGCAGCAAATTGTAGATTATAAAAACGATAGAGGAAATGGATATACAAATTCGCTCATGTGTTTTATGCAGCTTTTTATAGTCAGTAACAAAACAAGAACCTACTATTTTGCCAACAATAATAACAAACATTTTGTTTTTGATGCAGATGAGCAGTTTTTGCCTGTTTATGAATTAGCTGATGAGAAAAACAAAAAAATAAATCATTTAGACGATTTTGCAGACAAATTTTTATCTAAATGTTCTCTAGGTCAGATGATTAGCAGGTACATGGTTTTGGTGGCAAACGAACAAAAAATACTCGTTATGCGCCCCTATCAAATCTATGCCGTTAAAGCAATTATAGATTGTATTGAACAAAATAGAGGAAATGGATATATTTGGCACACAACAGGAAGTGGAAAAACCCTCACTTCTTTTAAGGCTTCTACACTTCTGAAAGATAATCCAAATATTGAAAAATGTTTGTTTGTGGTGGATAGAAAAGACCTTGACAGACAAACTCGCCAAGAATTTAATAAATTTCAGGAGGGAAGTGTCGAAGAAAATACAAATACAGAAACCTTAGTAAGAAGAATGTTGTCGACAAGTTATGCCGATAAGGTAATCGTGACGACCATTCAAAAACTCGGTTTGGCTCTTGATAAGAATCCTAGAAAAAGATATAGTAGAAAAGGCGAAGAGCTTCCAGACAGAAATTTTAAAGAACGCTTAAAACCATTGAGCGACAAACGTATCGTTTTTATTTTTGATGAATGCCATCGCTCTCAATTTGGAGAAAATCACCAATCTATTAAAGAGTTTTTTCCAAAGGCTCAATTATTTGGTTTTACAGGAACGCCTATTTTTGAAGAAAATTCTACCTACAAAACTTTTGAAGGAGAAGAAGGAACACACCAAACAACAGAAAATATTTTTCAAAAAGAACTACATGCTTATACCATCACAAATGCAATAGAAGACAAGAATGTACTCCGTTTTCATATAGATTACCTAAAAGGAGATAAAAATGCCAATGTTACTACTGATAATGAAGCACACAAAAAAGCAGTAGTAAATTCAATCCTAAAAAAACACGATAAAGCAACAAACGACAAACGATTTAATGCCCTTTTTGCAACTTCTTCGATAAACGATGCTATTGAATATTATGAGTTATTCAAAAAGTTACAAGCTGAAAAAAGCGTAGAAAATGTAGAAAATTCAGAATACTCTCCTTTGAATGTGGCTTGTGTATTTTCGCCTCCTATTCAAGTTTTGAGTGGCAATAACGAAAAAGATAAAAAAAATAAAGCTGATATAAAGCAGTTACAAGATGATTTGGCTCAAGAAAAAGCCGATAATAAAGACGAACCAAACAAAAAGAAAGAAGCATTAACTACCATTATTACAGATTATAACAATCAATATAATACCAATCATAGAATAAATGATTTTGATTTGTATTATCAAGATGTACAGCAACGCATAAAAGACCAAAAATATTCTAATAAAGATTATCCTCACAAAAATAAAATTGATGTGATGATTGTAGTGGATATGCTCTTGACTGGTTTTGATTCCAAGTATTTAAACACGCTTTATGTAGATAAAAATCTGAAATATCACAGCTTAATACAAGCCTTTTCACGTACTAATCGGGTTATTAATGGTATCAAACCGTTTGGAAATATCTTAGATTTTAGACACCAAGAGGAAGCTGTGGACAAAGCGATGGTTTGTTTTTCGGGTTCGAATAAAGAAAATTCTAAGAAAGTTTGGGTAGTCGAACCTGCGCCAGTAGTCATCAAGCACTACGAAAAAGCCATAGAAAACCTAAATCAATTTATGGAACTGAACGGATTAGAATGTAAACCTTCCGAAGTGCCTAACCTAAAAGGAGATATAGCTCGTGCAGAGTTTACGGTTGTTTTTAAAGAAGTCCAACGCCTCAAAACGCAGCTAGACCAATATACTGATTTGGAAAAACAGCAAAATCAAACTATTGAAGAATTACTTCCTTTAGATGATTTGCGTTCCTTCAAAGGCATGTATTTGGAAACGGCAAAACGTTTGAAAGAAATACAAACCAAATCAGATACACCTCAAAATATACAACAACTAGATTTTGAGTTTGTGCTGTTCTCTTCGGCTATCATTGACTACGATTATATTATCGGACTGTTGGCAAAATATACACAAAGTAAGCCATCTAAACAGAAAATGACAGAAGAGCAATTAATAAATGTATTGAGTTCTAGCTCAAACCTAATAGACGAAAAAGATGATATTATCGCCTACATCAAAGAACTCGTAGAAGGAAAAGGATTGACAGAAAAAGAAGTAAAAGAAGGCTACCAAAACTTCAAAACGCAAAAAACGGACAAGCAAATACATCAAATTGCAAGTACGTACAGCCTTGAACCCAAAAGCCTACACGCATTTATTGATAACATCATAGACCGAATGATTTTTGATGGAGAACTACTCACCGACTTACTCGCTCCTCTAGGATTAGGTTGGAAAGAGAGAAGAATAAAAGAACTCGCTTTGATGGAGCAGCTAATACCACTATTAAAAAAACTAGCCGACGAGCGTGAAATAATAGGATTAAACGCCTACGAATAATTCAATTTTCAATTTTCAATTACGAATTATGGATTACGAATTTTCAATTACGAATTACGAATTACGGATTACGAATTTTCAATTACGGATTACAGATTACGGATTACGAATTTTCAATTACAAAATGAATAAAAAACAAAAAATAATACCTGCTTTGCGTTTTTCTGAATTTGAGGAGGAGGGAGAGTGGGAAGTGAAGGAATTAGGGGGTTTTTTACTAAAAAGTCCTGAATATGGTATTAATGCAGCAGCCGTACCGTATTCTGAAAATCTTCCAACTTATCTTAGAATTACTGATATTTCAACATCTGGCAAGTTTTTGACTAACAAAAAAGTTTCAGTTGCAAAAAATGTTACAGAAGATAATTATTTAGAAAAAGGAGATATTGTATTAGCAAGAACTGGGGCGAGTGTGGGAAAGTCATATAAATATAGAGATATAGATGGAAAACTTGTTTTTGCAGGGTTTTTAATCCGAATTAAACCAGATACAAACAAATTAAATTCTGAGTTACTTTTTCAATTTCTTTCTACTGAACATTATTGGAAATGGGTAAAATTTACTTCAGCTCGTAGTGGACAGCCCGGTATAAATGGAAAAGAATATGCGTCTATGCCAGTATTTATTCCACCAACACTTAAAGAACAAAAAAAAATAGCCAGTTGTTTATCTTCTTTAGATGCTGTCATTGAATCAATCACCGAAAAACTAAAGCTACTCAAAAACCACAAAAAAGGGTTATTACAACAGCTTTTCCCTGCCGAAGGAGAAACAAAACCAAAAGTGCGTTTTGAGGAGTTTGTAAATGATGGGGAATGGGGGAAAAAGGAATTAGGAGAATGTTTAGATTATTTACAACCAACTAAGTATTTAGTCAAAAGTACAGATTATGATAAAACATATCCAACTCCAGTTTTAACAGCAGGAAAGACATTTATTTTAGGCTATACAGATGAAAAAGAAGGGATATTTGATACAAATTTACCAGTTATAATTTTTGATGATTTTACTACTGCTTCAAAGTTTGTCGATTTTCCTTTTAAAGCAAAATCATCAGCAATGAAATTATTATTATCAAAGAATGAAACAAATATTAGATTTATATATGGAGTAATTCAAAATATAAAATTTGAAGTAAGTACACACAAAAGACATTGGATATCTGTATATTCTAAATTAAAAATTTTAGTTCCCTCCCTCAAAGAACAACAAAAAATAGCCGATTGCCTTTCGTCTTTAGATGATTTGATAGAATTTCAATCAGAAAAGATAAAATCTTTAAAAGAACATAAAAAGGGGTTGATGCAGCAGCTTTTTCCCTCAACGACGGCGTAGCCTCGTTGACGGTTAGAAAAAAAAGATAAAAAATAAACCGTCGTTGAGGCTCAAATGTAGCCGTCAACGAGGATTTTAAAATCCATAATTGAAAATTGACTAAATTATGACAGCCAAACAAAAAAAAGACGAACTAGGCAAAACCCTTTGGAAAATAGCCGATGAATTACGTGGAGCAATGAACGCAGATGATTTCCGTGATTATATGCTTTCATTTATTTTCTTAAAGTATTTATCAAATAACTATGAAGAATCCGTAGAAAAAGAATTGGGTTCAGATTATCCAAAACTAGAAGAAAAAGATGACAATCGTACACCGTTATCTATTTGGTATCAAAAAAATCAAGGCGATGTAGAAGCCTTTGAAAAACAGATGCGCCAGAAAGTGCATTATATCATCGAACCCATTTATTTATGGCGTAGCATTTCCGAATTAGCACGCATACAACACAACGATTTATTAAAAACACTGCAAAAGGGATTCAAGTATATAGAAAATGAATCTTTTGCAAGTTCGTTTAAAGGTTTGTTTTCAGAAATCAATTTGGATTCTGAAAAATTAGGAAAAACGTATGGCGATAGAAATAAAATGCTTTGCATTGTTATTCAAAAAATTGTTGAAGGAATTGCTAAATTTGATATTAATATCGATACGCTTGGCGATGCGTATGAGTATTTAATCGGAGAATTTGCAGCAAATTCAGGCAAAAAAGCAGGAGAATTTTATACGCCTCAACAGTTATCTACTATTTTGTCAGAAATTGTAACTTTAGATAGTCAAGACCCAAAAGCAGGAAAAAAGGAAAAACTTGATAAAGTATTAGATTTTGCGTGTGGTTCGGGTTCTTTACTTCTCAATGTAAAAAATAAAATTGAAAAAGCAGGGGGAACAATCAACCAAATTTATGGACAAGAAAAAAACATAACGACCTACAATTTGGCACGTATGAATATGTTACTTCACGGAGTAAAAGATTCAGAATTTAATATATTTCACGGCGATTCTCTGACCAACGAATGGGATTTTTTGAATGAAATGAACCCAGCCAAAAAAGTAGAATTTGATGCGATTGTGGCAAACCCTCCTTTTAGCTTGCGATGGACACCTTCCGAAATGATAGGGGAAGATTTTCGTTTTCAAGAGTACGGACTAGCTCCCAAATCGGCTGCTGATTTTGCTTTTTTGTTGCACGGTTTTCATTTTTTGAGTGAAGAGGGAACGATGGCAATTATTTTACCTCACGGAGTTTTGTTCAGAGGTGGAGCAGAGCAAAGCATCCGAACCAAATTATTAAAAGATGGAAATATTGATACTGTTATCGGTTTGCCTTCTAATCTATTCTTTTCAACAGGCATACCAGTTTGTATTTTGGTACTCAAAAAATGCCAAAATAATGAAGATGTTTTGTTTATCAATGCAAGTGAACACTACAAAAAAGAAAAACGTCAGAATATTCTACGAACTGGCGAAGAAATAGGCGAACCAAACGATATTCAAAAAATAGTAGAAACCTACCAAAATCGTCCAGAAGAAGTAGAGCGTTATGCTCGTAGGGTGTCGATGGAAGAAATTGAAAAAAACGATTTTAACTTGAATATTTCTAGGTATGTAAGTACAGCCAAGCCAGAAAAGAAAATTGATTTGAAGCAGGTAAATCAAAAATTGATTGAAATTGAAGAAAAAGCAACAAAATCATTAAACGAACACAATGAATTTTTGAAGGAATTAGGCTTAAAACCGATTTGAATACTAAAATAGAAACATAAAAAATATTTTGTAGAGAATATGATAGAACAACTCTTTTACTTTTATATTTTCTCAAAATTTGACTTCCAAAATTTAGTTTGAATAGCTACTCTTTTGTACTTTTGTAGAACTATAATTGTATTCACAAAAAAAATACTTCAAAATGACTTCATACAAAAAAAACGATAAAGAATTTTTAGAAAATATGGTTTCTCAAGTCCGTAGGGATATTGTCAGAATGGTTCATCAAGTAAACTCGGGACACCCCGGAGGTTCTTTGGGCTGTGCCGAATTGTTGGTAGCTCTATATTTTGAAATTATGGAACACAATCCATCTTTTGATATGGACGGAAAAAATGAGGATTTATTTTTCTTGTCTAATGGACATATTTCACCTGTTTGGTATAGTGTTTTGGCTCGTAGTGGTTATTTTGATGTTAAAGATTTGGCTACTTTTCGTAAAATAAATTCTCGCTTACAAGGACACCCAGCCACAGAAGAAGGCTTAGAGGGGATTCGTATTGCTTCGGGGTCGTTAGGGCAAGGGCTTTCAGTAGCGATTGGTTCGGCACTTTCAAAAAAAATGAATAAAGACGACAAAACTGTTTTTGTTTTGATGGGAGATGGCGAACAGCAAGAAGGACAGGTTTGGGAAGCTGCTATTTTTGCAGCTCATCAAAAGGTAGATAATTTGATTGCTTTTATTGATGCAAATGGAAGGCAAATAGATGGAGATGTAAAAGATGTAATGGATTTGGGGGAGTTAAAAGGGCTAGAAGAAAAATACAAAGCCTTTGGGTGGAATGTTTTGACGTGTACAAATGGAAATGATTTTGATACATTGATTCCAATTATTAGACAGGCAAAAGACCTTACAGGAAATCAGAAACCAACAATGATTTTGATGGTAACAGAAATGGGAAATGGGGTAGATTACATGATGGGAACGCACAAATGGCACGGTGTAGCTCCAAATGATGAGCAATTAGAATTAGCTTTGGTTCAAAATGAATCTACTTACAGCGACTATTAATCAGTAATCAGTTACCAGTAAACAGTTACCAGTTACCAGTAATCAGTTAAATACAAAATTCCCTAAATCTCTTTTGAAATTTAGGGAATTTTTCTCGTCCCTTTTTTCTCGCTCCTACTTCGGATTCGTAGCCCAAACAGTCGCATCAGTAATAAAACCAACATTATTCATAGAAAGTAAAGAAGAAATAGTATGAGCAATTTCAGTTCCCTGCAATTTACTTTTGTTTTCTTTATCTTGTTTTCCTCCTATTTTATCAAAAAATGGCGTAATTACTTCACTTGGGTTTACTTGCATCACTCTGACATTGTACTTGCGAAGTTCTGCACGCCAAGATTCTGTCATTCCAGCTAGTGCAAATTTGCTAGAGCAATAAGCTGTTCCATTTGCAAAACCTTTTTGAGAAGCCGTAGAAGCAATATTTATGATATTTCCAGTATTTTCTTTTTGAAAATGTTTGGCAGCCTCTTTTCCGACCATAAAAGCACCTTTAACATTTACTTCCCAAACTTTTGTAAAATCTTCTACTGAAGTATCAACAAGTGCATCAAAAGTTCCAATTCCTGCATTATTAATCACTACATTAATCCCACCCATTTCTTTAAGAGCTTTTTCAAATAGATTTTTGACATCATTTTCCTTCGAAACATCGGCTGTTGTTCCTTTTACTCCTAATTCTGAAATTGCTTTTTCAATATCTTTTTGACTTCTAGCACAGATAAAAACATCTGCCCCTTGTTCTTTTAAAAGTTTGGCTGTTTGATAGCCAATTCCAGTACTTCCACCTGTTAAGATTACTTTTGCGTCTTTGATTTGCATAAAAAATGAGTATAATTGATTTTTAAATAAAATTCAATTACTCAAAGAAATTTAAGACAATATTGTTTTTAATTTTATGATAAAAAAATAGAATTTTTTAATTTCTGATTTTTTCAGTAAAATTAGTATTTTTGTTGAAAAATAGAATCTTTATAAGAAACAATTACAATGGGGCAAAGTAATGAACATAATTAAAAGAGTAATTTATTTGATTTATAGCCCCAAAAAAGAATAAAAATGCAAAGAGAAAAAGATTATTTAAAGAAAAAAATAGATAAACTTGCTGTAATGTTGGCAGAGCTTTTAGCAAAGATGAGTAAAACAAATAATACCTTTACTAAAGAAGAGTTTGAAACAAAACTTGATGAAATTTTGAGGCAAGAAACAAAGTTGTATTTTTCTATGATTTTAGAAATGAAAGAAGATGATTTTATAGAAGAATTAAAACAAAAACACAATTTAAACTCAAATCAACTTTATGTTTTGGCAGATTTACTATATCATTATTCTTTGAATTTTGAAGAAAATACAACTCATTTGAATCCTAAAATTGTTGCTCTCTATGAAAATTCTATTGCTGAAGGAATTGTAATCTCCTTGAATAAATATACGTTGATAGATAAATTAAAAAATAATTAAGACTTCTCAAATTGTTAGAAATAAAAATAAAAATAATGAATCAAGATATAAAAAATAATACCAAAAAATGGTTTGAAGACTGGGTTTTAAAGTTAAATTTGTGTCCTTTTGCTCATTCTGTACATGCAAAAAAACAAATTCGTTTTGAGATAGAAGAAAGTAATGATTTTAAAAAATGTGTTCAAAAGGCTGTTGCTGAAATTAATTTTTTAGAAGAAAATAATAATATAAAATCTAACGAGTATGTAGATACAACATTGGTCATTTTGCCTAATCAAAATAATTTTAATCAGTCTTTTGAAGATTTTTTAGATTTTATTGGATTATTGGATTTGTTTTTGGAACAAAATAACTTAGAAAACAAATTTGAATTAGTCGCTTTTCACCCAAATTATATTTTTGCAGGCGAAGATAAAGATTCGAAAAGCCATTATACTAATCGTTGTCCGTATCCAATTTTGCATATTTTGAGAAAAGAAAGTATAGATAAAGCTGTGGATAGTTTTGGAAATATAGAGATGATTCCCAAAAAAAATATAGAAAAATTAGAAAAAATGAAAGAAAAAGATTTTGAATGGTTAAAATCTTTTTCTTCATAGTTTTCAAAACCCTAAATGGTTTAAAGAGCCTTAGTGTCCAAACAAATATTCAACTTATTATTTATAGTTAATCATTAATCATCAAAAATGTACGGTTCATCTTCATCTTCTCGCTCACCTTTTTCTCAATTAGATTGGATGACAATTTTGTTGTTTTTTGCTCTCCTTTCTTGGGGTTGGATTAGTATTTATGCAGCCATTTATGATGCTGAAAAAACATATACAGTTACACAGTTTTTGTTCAAAACCAATGCAGGAAAACAAATCATGTGGATTGGGCTTGCGACCATACTGGCTTTTGTTTTGATGCTTTTAGATGTTCGGCTTTTTGCTTCTTTTTCTCCTTTTTTTTATATCGGAACAATGGCACTTTTAGTAGGTGTATTGCTTTTTGGTAGAGAGATTGCAGGCTCAAAATCGTGGTTTGATTTTGGTGGAATCCGTTTTCAACCTGCCGAACTTGCCAAAGTAGGTACAGCTCTAATGATAGCATTTTTTTTGGGAAATAAACGTGTGAGTGCCGAAAAATGGAATAATATAGGGATTTTGATAGTCATTATTGGCATTCCTGCTGTTCTCACAATTTTGCAAGGCGATACAGGTTCGGCGATGGTTTTTGCTAGTTTTTTTATTGTATTTTATCGTGAAGGATTGCCTTCTTTTATTATGGTAATTGGTATTTCTGCTATCTTACTTTTGGTTGCTACTCTTGTTATGCTTTCTGATTTGTGGGGATTGATGCAGCGAATTATTATTATTGGAGGAGTGATTTTGTTAGCTATTCAGCTTATAGATTTTTTTAGAAGACGAACTGAAGACCGTCCCAAATGGGTTGTTTTTTTTATAGAAATCGGATTAAATATTACTTTATTGACTATTCCTTGGTGGATTCCTGTACAAGAATATCAATCGGAGGAAGGAATAGCGTTAGTCAAATCTGAATCTTTCAAACAAAATTTGATGTGGTTGGCTGCCATTTTTGGAGTTTGGCTAGTTATTAAAGGAGTTTTTGCCATTACAATAGACAAAAAATACAAACCCATTTGGTTGGTTGGATTTATAATAATGGCTACTGTTGCGATTGTGGGAGGCTTAGATTTTTTTGTGAAAGATGTATTGAAAGGTTATCAACGGAAAAGATTGGAGGTTTTGGTCGACCCAACACAAGGTAAGCAAGATTTCGGCTGGCAAGTTTATAACTCAAAAAGTGCTATCAGTTCGGGAGGGCTTACAGGAAAAGGATTTTTGGAAGGAACGCATACAAAACTTAATTATGTACCTGACCAAAGCACTGATTTTATTTATTGCACCATCGGAGAAGAGCAAGGCTGGGTAGGAAGTTTTGGGGTTTTGGTTTTGTTTGTTTTATTATTTTTTAGATTGATTCATGTAGCAGAACGGCAAAAATCAAAGTTTTCTAGGGTGTATGCGTATGGCGTAGTTTCAATTTTATTTTATCATTTTATAGTAAATATTGGAATGACGATTGGGCTTTTTCCTGTTATTGGTATTCCTTTGCCATTTTTTAGTTATGGTGGTTCGTCGCTTTGGGGTTTTACTTTGTTGCTTTTTATTTTGGTAAAATTGGATATGCACCGTAAAACAGAAGTTAAAATTGACTAACCAGTTATCAGTTACCAGCAAATAGTAACCAGTTAATTTCAAATACTATTTTAGTTATTTCTCTGTGTTTAAAATGTATTCCGTATTTAAAAATGAAAATATCTATAATTACCGTTGTCCGAAATGCAAAAGAGCTTTTTTTTCAAACACTTGAATCGGTCAAAAATCAGACGTATCAGAATATAGAATATGTAGTCATTGATGGAAATTCTACTGACGGAACAAAAGAAATCATAGAACAAAATCAAGAATATATTACAAGGTGGATAAGCGAAAAAGATGAAAGCCTTTATGATGCAATGAATAAAGGATTAAAACTTAGTACAGGAGATTTTGTGTGGTTTTTGCACGCTGGAGATACAATTCCAACTCCTCAAAGTTTGGAAAATATAATTAATGAAATTTTAGAAAAAAATAAATCTGAAAAGCAAAGTAAAAATAATACTTTTCAAAATATAGATTTTATTTATGGAAAAGTAAAAATTGAAAGTATAGAAAATGATACTCATATTTTTTCAGATTATCACAAAATTGCGCCCACAGAAAAACAATTATCAAAACTAGGTTATAAAATTTTTTTAGAAGGAATGGTAATTTGCCATCAAGGAATGCTTGTGCGTAGAGAGATTGCACCTTTTTATGATTTGGATTTTAGATTAGCAGGAGATATAGATTGGTCTATTCGTCTTTTTAAAGAAATAGAAAAACGTAAAAATAGCAAACAAGAAGTTAGAGTAAAACAATCAGAAATCATAATTGCTCATTTTTTGGCAGGAGGGATTTCGACTTCACAAAAGAAAAAATCACTACAAGAGCGTTTCAAAATCTTTCAAAAACATATTGGCTTTGTAGGTGCAGTTTGGCAACATTTTATTATTTTTGGAAAGCGAATTTTTAAATAAAATCTATTCTACTTATGCCACAAAACACAACTACAAACAAATTTTCATCTTTTATTGGTATTTTTTTATTACTTGGAATTATTGGTTTTACTGTTTTTATAAATTTCTTTGCCAAAGAACCAACCGACCAACCAACAGAAGAAGAAGCAAAAAATAGAGAAATAGAAGAACCAAAGTTTAGAGTTTTAGAACCAGATGATTTATCAATACTTTGGAAATTAAAAAATTTGGAAACTGATTCTGTCCGACTTAGTTATAATGAGGACAGAACATACATAAAAATAAATACTTTTCCCAAAAAATCATATGGATACAAAGAAAGTAATATTAATTATGGAACATTGGATTTTAAAAATTATTACATCAAAAATTCAAGAACTACTTTTGCAGATGTTGAAATAAAATACCTTAATAACAATGTTGCTGATTCTGCCCAATTAATGGAAATAGGAAATATAATTTTGGCGTATCAAATTGAATCTATTACTACTATCAAGCAACAAAACCTCACTTGTGTATATTTAAAAGATGGACGAGAAATATTTTTGATAAGAGAAAGTACAGAAATAAAAGATGGTTATTATAAAGAATTAGTAGAGCGAGCAGAGTATCGCAATGACAGTACAAGAATAATTTTCCCTCCAACCTTTTAGGGAATAGGAATTAAATAAAGGATTGTTTTTTATTTGTATAATAAGTTGTTTTACAAAAATAGTAGGCTTTATATAAAAAATCCCTTCTCACAATTAAGTTAGAAGGGATTTTGCTATTTTATAAGAATAGACAATAAGAATAGATAATTAACTAATCACTTATAGTTAATCACTAACAACTATTTAATATTTCTTAGGTTTTTTAGGTCTTACAAGAGGTTGAGTTTCTTGTACTTGTTCAGGATTTTCTGCTTCCTCTTCCATTGCTTTCATATATTCAGCCATTTCTTGTTTGTCAGAATATTGTTGAGCATATTTTTCTTTTTTCTTAGCGATTAGCTCACGCTCATTCTCAATAGCATTCTTAGAATATAAATCTAATACTAAAGGAGTTGCAACAAAAACAGAAGAATATGTACCCACAATTACACCGATAAGAAGTGCAAAAGAGAATCCTTTAAGAGCTTCTCCACCAAAGATAAACAAAATTAAGACTACCAAAAGTGTAGTAACTGAAGTGATTAATGTTCTGCTAAGTGTATTATTAACAGCTCCGTTGATTGTTTCTTGTAAATCTTCATCTACTCTATCTTGAAGAGCTTCACGAATACGGTCAAAAACAACCACAGTATCATTCAATGAATAACCAATTACGGTAAGAATGGCTGCAATAAATACTTGGTCAATCTCAACAGCAAATCCTAAAAGATAAGCGATTGCAAAAAGAGAAATTACAATCAAACTATCGTGTGTAAGGGCTGCCACAGCACCAGCACCAAAACGCCAGTTGCTAAAACGAACAGAAATATAACCAAACATCAAAATCAAGGCTACAATTACAGCTGTGCGAGCAGAATCTGCAATGTCATCAGCGATAGTTGCACCTACTTTCGAAGTACTTACTACTTCTGGGCTAAGAGCTACATATTTATCTCCCAAACTAGCCATAATTTCGTTTTGAATTTGTTCATCTACATCAGTAGATTCTTCATCAGAACGGTAACTTGTCGTAATTTTTACTTTCTCATCACCATCATAACTTTTTACTTCTACCGAAGTTTGAAGTTTTTGTTCGATGCTAGATTCAATTTCTGAAGGAGTTACATCTGCCGAAAACTGAACTACATACGAGCGTCCACCTGTAAAATCAACACCCATATTTAAGCCTTTTGTAGCCAAAACACCAATACCAATAGCAATCACAATACCAGAGATTACATATCCCATTTTGCGTTTGCCCATAAAATTGATATTTGTATTTGCCAACATACTTTTTGTAAATGGAGTAGAGAAAGACATATTACTCTCATCACCTTTACGGCTCATCCAATAAATAATCAAACGACTAATATAAACTGCTGTAAAGAACGAACAAACTATACCAATCATCAAAGTAACTGCAAAACCTTTAATTGGACCTGCTCCTAATACGTAAAGTACAACCGATGTGATAAGTGTTGTTACGTTGGCATCAATAATTGTAATCAAAGCTCTTTGAAAACCATCTTCAATCGAAACCATTAAGCCTTTACCCATTGCGAGTTCTTCTCTAATTCTTTCAAAGATAAGAACGTTTGCATCAACCGACATACCGATTGTAAGTACAATACCTGCAATACCAGGGAGTGTAAGAGCTGCACCAAGTTGTGCCAAAAGTCCGAAGATAAAGAAGATATTTGCAAGAAGAGCTACGTTTGCAACGATACCAGCTTTTGCATAATAAATAATCATAAACAAGACTACCAAACCTAATCCAACAAGGATAGATAAGATACCCTGTGTTTGAGCAGCAGCTCCCAAAGAAGGTCCTACTACTGCTTCTTCTACAATACGAGTAGGGGCAGGAAGTTTACCAGCTTTCAAGATGTTTGCTAAATCTTTTGCTTCCTCTACTTCAAAACTACCTGAAATAGAAGAACGTCCACCACCAATTTCTTCATTTACATTTGGAGCAGAATAAACATAATCATCAAGAACAATAGCAATCTGACGACCTACATTTTTTCCAGTAAGATTTTTCCAAAGACGTGCGCCTTCGCCATTCATTGCTAAAGAAACCTCTACTTGTCCGTTTGGATTGATGTCTTGGCGAGCATCTGTAATTACTTCTCCATTCATTGGAGCTTTTCCACCTGTTCCTGTTTTGATGACATGAAGAGTATAAAATGCTTTTCCTTTGTCTTCTACAGTTGGTTTTACGCCCCAAAAGAATCTCATGTCTTTAGGAATGATATTTTTTACCATTGGGTCATTCAACATTTTGTTGATAGAAGAAGTATCTAAGGCTTCATACGTCAATGCAAAATAAGTTTGACTCAAAGGAGTTAATTTTGCAAAAAGAGGAGAAACAGTTTGATTTTGTGTAGTATCTGCTAATAAGTCATCTGTTTTTGTTGTATCTTCTTCATTAACAATGGCATTACCCAAACTATCTGTTTGTGTATCATCAGTATCCATTATTAAATCATTTCCTGCATCGGCAGTTGTATTTGTAGTATCAGGAATTGTCAAATCATCTGTAGTAGAAGTTTCAGTTTTTTCCATACGATTTTCTATCCAAAACGCATTGATTTGTGTCAAAACGTCTTGATATTCTTGTGGCTGATATACTTCCCAAAATTCTAGCTTTGCAACACCTTGCAACAAATCACGAACACGCTCTGCATTACTAACCCCTGGTAATTCTACTTGAATACGGCTAGTTCCTTCAATAAGCTGAACATTTGGCTGTGTAACACCAAATTTATCTACACGAGTACGAATAATTTCGAAAGCTCTTTGTACCGAACCATCAACCTCTTCACGAATAAAATCCTCTACTTCTTTATCAGAAGAACGGAAATTGATTTTGCCACTATTTGCAGAAGTAGCAAAAACATCTTTCAATTTGCCTTCGCCAGCTTTTGCTTGATACGCATCAAAAAATAGTTCTACATAACGGTCTTGACTAGAAACTTGTTGTTTGTTTGCTTCTGCAAGTGCAGCCAAAAAACTTTCGTTTTGGCTTTCATTAGACAATGATTTTAAGATGTCTATTGGAGAAACTTCAAGTGTTACGTGCATACCACCTTGAAGGTCAAGTCCAAGATTAAGCTCTTTTTCTTTTACTTCTTGGTAAGTAAAATTAGCAATCAAAATGTCATAAACAGGCTGTGACCACATAGAGTCTAAATACTGTTTTTTGAGTACTGCGTCGCCATTTGAATAGGCTTCTGCATTGCTTTCTACGTTGCGAGATACAAGTGTGAATGATAATGAAAACAAACACAAGACTGCAAAGAGAATAGCTAGGAATATAATAAAACCTCTATTTTGCATGAGAATATGAGAATTACGGATTACGGATTATGAATTACGAAGGAAAAAACTTCACAATAGATAAAGGGAATCCAATATTAAAAATTAGAATATAAATGTATGAAATGAAATTGCGATTGGACAAAAACAGAAACACATAAATTAATCATTACTTAAAAGTCGAAGACTTCATTAACTGATTACTGGTAACTGATTACTGGTAAATGACTATGGAGCGTTTGGGGAAATAAAACAGCTAAATAGTATTTTGAAGAAAGAAGAACTACAAAAGTAGTAATTAAAGCTATTTAGTTTTTGAGAAGAAAAAGAAGGTAAAATAAATTCTATATTGGGTATAAGAATAATATTTTGAAATAATTCTGTTGTAACAAAACCTTGCAAAAGAGCATCTGAAGAGTGTGCTGTTTTGAGTGTGAGAGGTTCTTTTTCTTGTTGATTTTGATTATCTGAATTAGATAAATTCTGATTTGTATCTAAATTTGTAGTATTGATTAATGAATAATCAATTTCTGTATTTTTATTTAGAGTAATTAAATTATTTTCTATACGTTCAATATCTAAATCCAGACCAACAAAACGCATTGTTGTCGAAAAGACAACCAAAACCAGCATAAAGCAAGTCATAGCAAAGTTGCGAGAAGAAGAAATAGTTTTAGACATTAGTATTAGATGAAATACAGTTTTTAATAGAGTTGCAAAATTAGTGTTTTTAATTTTATAATGCAAAAAATGATTGATTATATGATAAAATATTATTCAAATTATCTTGCAGGAACATGCTTATTGCGAAGTTTAATAATTGGTTTTTCTAATAACTTGAACACAATATAACCTATTATAAAAGACCAAAAAAACATAATTGGAATTTTTATCCATGCTGAGGTAACTCCCAAGTAATCAAAGGTATATGTCCAAGCATGTAACCAAAGAGAGTGAGATAAATAGGTGCTATATGAAGAAATAGCAATTTTGTAGGTGAGCGTTTTGGTAGCTAGGGCAATAGGTTTTCCTCTTACAGCAACTATCAAACAAAAACCATATAAAATACCACTAAGTGTTATAGAAACTTGGGCTTTAACTAAAATAGGTAAAAACACATAAAGTGAAATAATAATAAATGTGGCTGCGTAAATAAAATATTTATAAGATATTAATTTATCAAAAAAAGTTTTATCATAGCGTAGTATTTGAGAAATAACGACTCCTAATAATAAAGTTTCATATCTAAAGTGAGAAGCCACCACTTGATAACCAAATACTTGACCTATTGTGTTGTCATAAAGTGAAAGTCTAAATATTAAGGGTAAAAGAAATAAAAAAATAAGTGAAATTATTGTTAGTTTTTTGGGAATACGCAAAAATAACCAAACTAAAAAAGGCATTAATAAATAAAAATGTTCTTCTACACAAAGTGTCCAACTAATTACATAAAAAGGCATTTCTTTTTCATAATTCTGTAAGAAAAATAAATAAGTCCAAGAAAATTCTTGATTACGTACTACATAAACAGCAATATATGCCAATACCATAAAAAAATAGTACATTGGTACAGTACGATAAATTCTTCGAAGAATGAAAATTTTTATATTTACTTTTCCAATTCTATCATGTTCTTCCCAGTAGATACTACCTATCAAAAAACCACTTAAAATACAAAACAACTCTACACTACTAGAACCTAATACTTCTAACCATTTCCACAACCAAAACGGCACACCTACTAAGTTACAACAATGATAAAAAATTACAATTATAACAGCCAAAGCTCTAAGTAAATCTAAATTGGGATAGCGTGAAATCTTTGCCATTTGGAGCTGGGTTCTTTGAATTTTATTGAAAAAATAAAAATACTATTTTTTTTTAATAAAATTCAAATATAAAAAGTCTTTATTCAAAGAATGAATAAAGACTTTTTTATGTTTTAAGAAATTTGTAGCGAGGGAGAGATTCGAACTCTCGACCTCAGCATTATGAGTGCTGCGCTCTAACCAACTGAGCTACCTCGCCATATTTTTATGTTTTTGAATGAGTTTGTTTTCCCTCATTGCGATTGCAAAGGTAAAACATTTTTTGATATTTACCAACATTTTTAAATAAAAAAATCAAAAAAAATAAATTAAATTTTTAATTTATTGAAAGTCAGTAATTTATAACTGTAAATTTATTCTATCAAAACTTTAGTTTACCTTTTTTAGTTTCCTAATTTTTCATTCATTTCATTTAACAAATTTTTTTATGGAACTCAAAAAAGGAGATAAAGCACCCTTATTTACAACACAAGACCAAAATGGACACGAAATTAAGCTCTCTCAATTCAAAGGCAAAAAAGTAATTTTGTATTTTTATCCAAAAGATAATACCCCAGGTTGTACAGCACAAGCCTGTAATTTGAGAGATAATTATACAGAACTTCAGAAAAAAGGGTATCAAGTTTTGGGAGTAAGCAAAGATAATGCAGCTTCACACACCAAATTCATTGAAAAATATGATTTGCCTTTTCCTCTTTTAATGGACGAAAACCATTCTATCAATGAACTTTATGGTGTTTGGAAAGAAAAAAATATGTTTGGTAAAAAATATATGGGTACACAGCGTACTACCTTTGTCATTGATGCAGAAGGAAATATAGAAGAGGTTATCAAAAAAGTGAAAACAAAAGAACATACAGAGCAAATTTTGAAGTAAAAAATTACGAATTTTTGCCATTTGATTTGATAAATTAACTGCATTTCCAAACATTTAGCAAAGAAATGTAGTTTTTTTCTATTCCCTATTTTGCTTTTTTCATGACAAATTCTGTAACATATTTTCCATACCATTCTGGTTTTTTTCCATTTGGATATGTTTCATCAAAAAAAGTTAGACGCAACAAATCACCTTCAATTTTGTATTTAAAAAATTGTTTTCCACCTTCGAAACCAGCTACTTTTGCAATCATTGCTGTTGTTGTAATTGTCGAATCAGTCATTGTATAAGTGCCACCATTAAAAACGACAGAATCAAAACCAGCTATTTTTTCTTCATCAGTAGGTTTAGAGAGGCTTACAAATGGTGTTCTAACCTTTCGTATGGGAGTCCACATAATAGAATAACGATTTTTTTCAAAAATGAACAATCCATATTGTGCTTTTGAAATAGAATAAACTGTATCTTTTGTTTTCCAATGAACTTCAAGCATCTCCCAAGAACCCACCAAAGAAGCCGTTTTGCATTCTCTAACACAGCTTTGAGAAGGTTTGCAAGAAGAAAATCCAAGAATAAAAAAGAAAGATAAAACAGAAAGAGGAAGTGAAAATTTGAATTTCATAAGTAGAAGCATTTATATTTGTAAATTGTGTAAGACTTTAGCAAAAAATAAAAAAGAATATTTTATTGATTTGACTCAACTTTTTTTAGTAAAGCTGAAAAAGCAAAGATTAGAATGATAAAATACTTTTCAGAATTAGTAACTTGCAAAAGATTTTTTAAGTTAAAAAGTAAGATAACAAATTTTTTAAATACATTTCAATCATAATGATTTCTATACAACAATTTACATTTAATCAATTTCAAGAAAATACCTTTGTGCTTTTTGATGAAACCAAAGAAGCCATTATTATCGATCCCGGTTGTTATTCTCCACAGGAAAGAGAAATTTTGAAGACTTTTATTAAGCAAAATGATTTGAAAGTAGTTCGGCTTATAAATACACATTGTCATATTGACCATGTTTTGGGAAATAAATTTATAAAAGATACTTATAATGTCAAACTGGAAGCACACAAAATTGAATCTGAACAGCTTAATCAAGTTCCATTATATGCGCCTTCGTATGGTTTTGGAGCGTATGATGCCACGAGAGTAGATATTTTTATAGACGAAAAAACAGAAATTACTTTCGGAAATTCTATGTTGAAAACATTATTTGTCCCCGGTCATTCTCCCGGTCATTTGGCGTTTTATTCGGCAGCGCAAAAATTTTGTATTAATGGTGATGTTTTATTTTTTCAGAGTATTGGAAGAACCGATTTACCAGGAGGAGATATGGATACTTTGAGAGATTCCATTCAAAATGTAATGTACAAATTACCAGAAGATACCAAAATTTATTGTGGACACGGAAAACCGACCATGATTGCTTTTGAAAAGAAAAATAATCATTTTATAAGAGAAGCCTAAAAATAAAGTTAATCAATTCTACAAAAACTTCAACTAAATTATATCTATAAAAATCACCTACAAAAAAGATGCAAATTGAAACGTATTACTTTAGAGCTGTAATGTTGGGAGGAATAAAAACACAGCTTCTTGAATTGACAGACGAAAAAATTAGTGTATCTGAAAATGACATTTATTTTAAAGATGTTACAGATTTTTCAATTTTGTTCTTTCATAAGCGAATATCAGCAAGCCCACGAATAGAATATTGGTCAATAGAACTTAATTTATGGCTTGAAAATCAAAAAAAACCAATCCTAATTGAGATGGACGAATCACTTCCAA
Source organism: uncultured Cytophagales bacterium (assembly GCA_937136415.1). Taxonomy (GTDB): domain Bacteria; phylum Bacteroidota; class Bacteroidia; order Cytophagales; family Bernardetiaceae; genus Bernardetia. Next base: position 20,421 of record CAKZOK010000003.1, read on the forward strand.
ACAAAATGAATTTTGACCAACTTAGAGAATTATACAAAATTGTCTTTAATCAAGTTTGGAACAAATTAGGAATTAGGCTGTATAATCAAATGAGAGATAAATTAAATCGTGATGAAGAAATTTTGATAAATGATAAATTGATGCTTACAAAAGACTCAATCAAGGTGAAAAAAGGTTTCCTACGAAAAGAATGGATAGAATACAAACTGATAGATATTTATTTTGAAAAATATAATGAGGCATGGTACTTCATAAAATCAAAACAATCAAAAAAGGAAATAAAAGATTTTAGAATGAGTCAAAAAAACAGCCTTTTATATAAGACCTATATTGAATTTTGTTCGAAGCAAACCACTTGATTTCTATGTTCTAACCAAAATACAGATTCTTTTTTTTGATAAAAAATAGTATCTTGTATCATTATTTTATAATTCATTTTTTACTAAAACTAAAAACATGCTAGACGATTTATTACAATTAGCTCAAGGACAATTAGGCTCACAACTCAAAGAAGAAGCAAATCTTTCAGACGACCAAATAAGCAAAACGGCTGATGTAGCCAAAGAGTCTTTTCTGACACAAATGGCTAGTGAGGCAATGAGTGGAAACTTGCCACAACTTTTGGATATTTTTAATGGAAAAGCAACAGCCACAACTGCAAACCCAATGGTAATGCGTCTTGTCAATCAATTTGGAGGAGATATGATGGAAAAAATGGGCGTTTCGAAAGAAACGGCTGCAATGGTTTCAAATATGGTAATTCCATTTATTATGTCAAAAATTGGTTCACCAGAAACAGGAGAAGCAGAAGATGAAGGCTCAATGATGTCCAAATTAGGCTTGGATAATTTGGATAATATTGGTGGAATGTTAGGAGGACTTTTAGGTGGAAAAGGTGGATTAGGAGGGCTTTTTAGTTAAGCCTTTTTAGGTATAAATAATTGGACTTAATTATTTATATCTAAAAAAGTATTTTGTCTAAGTCTGCACCAAAGGTCTGACTTGGACAAAATAATACTTTCTAAAACCTTAAATGCTTATTTATAAAATGGTCAGACCTTCAATACAGACCAGTTTAAAATACAAAATTCGGTATATTCTTGAAATTTATCATAATCTGATTACTGCATCTTAATTATGAGAGATTTTAATTTGTTTATATTCAATGATTTGGGTTAATTTTTCTACTTTGATGGGTCATAATCCGTAATTGTTCCATAATTTTATTTCAAATTAGTCAAAAAATAAAAAATCATGATTACAAGTCCAATAGACAAAATTATCAAAGAAGCTAAAGAGAACTTAACAGAAAAGGTCAGAAAGACATTAAAGACATCTTTCGAAACAACAAATCAAATCTTTGAGCTGGCTAAAGAATCTTATATTCGTCTGTTGGAAAGTGAAGCAGGTGCTGGGCATTTTGACGAGTTTTTGAAAGTCTATAATGGAACAGCAACATCGCTTTCTGTTTCTCAAATTATATTGTTGATGGAATATTTTTATGCCAAAAAACTAATAAATAAATTAAATATTTCAGATATAAATGCCGAAAAAGCTGCAAAAATAATTGCTCCTTTTATTATTCAACAAATAAATAACAAAAAACCAAATTCAGCAACAGACATAAAAACTTTATGTACTCAAATGGGTTTGGATAAGTGTACTACCGACTTAGAGGCTCTCAAAAAAAGGTGGGACAGTTTGTCGCCAGAAGAAAAAAAACAGATGAGCCGTTAAAAATATTATTATTTCTTATTCTTCCCAATCTAAAATTGATTTTACTAGCCAACCCTTTATTGTTCAAAATTTTGAAAAATCCACCTCGTGCGATGGCTTTATTTCCTTTTGTTTTGGTGGATTCAGAAAAAGATAAATTCGATAAAGTATTAATTAATCACGAAAAAATACATCTTCATCAGCAACTAGAAATGCTCATTATTCCTTTTTATTTAGTCTATTTGGGACATTATTTTTTTCAATGGATTAAATTTAAAAAACACTATCCAGCATATATGAATATCGTTTTTGAGAGAGAAGCCTACCAAAATGAATGGAATTTGGAATATCTGAAAAATCGAAAATTATGGGCTTTTTGGAAATATTGGGTTAAATAAAAAACAAAATTAGAGAAATAATAAAAAAATTCTTATATTTACGTGTCCTTAAAAGGTAAGACTACCAAAGGATAAAAAAGATTAGAAAAAGAGAATAAATTTGACAAAATAAGTTTGACAAAATAAATCAAAAATATAATTAATTTAGTGTTCACATAACTCAAATATAACACTACTTTTAATACTATTTATTTTAAAACGAATCATATTTTTACCTAATTTGTTTTTTGAATAGACAAATTATTGATACAAATTAGAATACTTCCTCTCCTTTTTCAAAAATGTATTTTATTTTTTATAAAATCTAATCAATAACTCAGAATTTATAAAAAGTATCTACAATACATCATTATTAATTAAAAATAGACTCAAAAAACTCTATTTTTAAAATATATATTATTACAACTTCACGTTTTTTCTATTTCTTATTTTTTTAGATTAATCATATATAATGAGTTTTCTAACAAAAAAATAGAATTAAACCATTACCCCTACCAACCTTACAAGTCAATATGTATAATATTGAGGAACTCAACGTTCGTTTACTCTCCGAATTGCGTACTATCGCTACCGAAATGGGCTTAAAAAGTCATAGCCGTTTAGCCAAAAAAGACCTTATTTACAAAATTTTGGACTTTCAAGCTAATAAAGAAGATGAAGATAATGACCAAAAAAGCGAAGAAACAAAAAAAACTTCGACATCTTCTCAAAAACAAAGTATAGCAGTTTCGAAAACATCAAAAAAAGAAGAAAACCCAAAAGAGGAGGCTTCCAAAACTGTTGAAAAGAAAGAAACAGCTTATAAAATTCCTACTTTTAGCTTTTTGAAAAAAGAAAAGCAAGAAACTGATGAAGCAAATGAATCAAAAGCAACAGTTACAACTTCAAAAGAAGAAAAAATAGAAGAACCTAAAAAAGATGATTCGATAGAAAGAATTAGAGAAACATTGCGTGAAAGAAAACGTGAAAATCTCATCAGAACAAGCAAAAACACAGAGTCTGAAACTAAAGACAACAAAAATACGAGCAAAGATTCTAAAGAAAAAAATGAAAGACGCTCAAGGTTAGATGTTCGTCATGAAGAAAGAGGAGAGAGAAATGAAAACGAAAATTTGCGCCGTCGAAGCAGGGTAAATGTCAAAGAAACAGAAACAAAAACATCTATCCAAAGAGCATCTCAACGTTCGAAATCAAATGAAGATGAAAAAATAGAAGATGATAACTCTGAAAAATCATCAAGAACGAATGCTAGAAAAGAGCGTCCAGAAAGAAATAATGATAGAAAAGAACGTACAACAAATAAAAAATATAATATTCGTGAGTTTGATGGTGTCGTAACGAGCGAAGGTGTTTTGGAAGTAATTTCTGATGGATATGGATTTTTGCGCTCTTCGGATTATAATTATTTGGCTAGTCCTGATGATGTATATATTTCGCCTTCTCAAATCAAACTTTTGGGACTCAAAACAGGTGATACTGTAAAAGGACAAATTCGCCCACCAAAAGATGGAGAAAAATACTTTGCCTTATTAAGAATTGAATCTGTAAACGGCAAAACAACCGAGCAGATTAGGGATAGAGTTTCCTTCGAACACCTTACACCTCTTTTTCCTCGTGAACGCCTAAATCTTGCAACGAGAGCAAATACATACTCAACCAGAATGTTGGATTTGTTTGCTCCAATCGGAAAAGGGCAACGTGGAATGATTGTGGCTCAACCCAAAACAGGTAAAACAGTTCTTTTGAAAGAAATTGCAAATGCTATTGCCGAAAATCACCCTGAATGTTATCTTATCGTACTTTTAATAGATGAACGTCCAGAGGAAGTAACCGATATGGAGCGCAGTGTGAGAGGAGAAGTAGTGGCTTCTACCTTTGATGAGCAAGCCGATAGGCACGTAAAAGTATCGAATATGGTGCTAGAAAAAGCCAAAAGATTGGTAGAATGTGGACACGATGTAGTGATTCTTTTAGATTCAATTACCCGTTTGGCTCGTGCTTATAATACTACTGTTCCTTCATCTGGAAAAATTCTTTCGGGTGGTGTTGATGCAAACGCACTTCACAAACCAAAACGCTTTTTTGGTGCTGCTCGTAATGTAGAAAATGGTGGTTCGCTTACTATTATTGCTACTGCTTTGATTGATACAGGCTCAAAAATGGATGAAGTAATCTTTGAAGAATTTAAAGGAACAGGTAATATGGAACTCCAACTTGACCGTAAACTTGCCAACAAACGAGTTTATCCTGCTATTGATATTCCTGCTTCGGGTACTCGTCGTGAAGATTTATTATTAGACAAAGATACTTTACAACGTGTTTGGATTTTGCGTAGAATGATGAATGATATGCACTCCAACGAAGCAATGGATTATATGCTCAAACACATGAGAGGTACAAAAACAAATGATGATTTCTTAGCTTCTATGGATAGTTAAAATCAATAAGGGTGTATAACAAATTGTTATTTTCATTAATTGAATTGTTTTTTCAACCATCAAGGACAGTTAAAAAAGAGCAATAATTATTCTTGAAATCCAAAAGACCTATTTATTATTTTAATAAATAGGTCTTTTTCATTTACTAAACACAAAAGGATTTAGCTTTTGAGCCTTAATAAAAAAAGAATTATATTTATTGTAGGGTTTATCTGTTGAAGTTTGTAATTCTTGAGATGAGTTTATTAGGTTTCCGTTTTTGTCCCATTCTTTGAATTTAATAGGAATAAAACATAAAGTATTGACCGAACAATGTGTTTGTATATATTCTTTTCGTAATTTCCCACAACCATAAAACTCTTGGATAAATGTAAAATAACAAGATTTAGAAACCTTTTTTAGATTCAATTCATAATTTAATTTTTTGATAAATTTATTCTCTTCTTTTTTGATTTGATTTCTAACTTCTTTGTATTTTATCAAAATAGAAGCCTCATTCCATTCGCTATATTCTGAATTTATACTTTTATTGTAACGAATATTTCTAGTTTTGATTTTTTCTGTCTTAAAGTAAGTTTCACTAATTTCTTTTTTTTCTAATTGGATAGAATATTTTATCAAATTACCTTCTTCGTTCCATTCTTTAGATTCTTTTTGGTTTGTTATACTGGCTATTTTACCTCCCAAATGCCACGATTTTTCTTCGATAAATTTATTTTCTTTAAAAATAGAATGCTCTATTAACTCTCCTTCAAACCATTTTTTTTGTTCTCCGTGTTGCATTCCATTTTTAAAACATTCTTTCGAAATTAGCTTTCCTTCATTATCCCATTCTTTGAGTGTACCATGTAGTTTTCCATCTCTAAACATTAATTCTTCTTGTACAATGCCCTTTTCGTTGGTGTCAAAGACAATTCCTGTAAACAAATTATCTTTGTATAAATAGAAATAAGGATAATTGGTATTGTAATCAATTAAATTTTTGAGGTCTTTGTCTTCACTATGTATTCTTATCATTTTATTAAAATCTAAGGTTTTCTGACAATCTTTGCCTTTTTGATAATTTAAAATTAGTTCTATTTTGTTCAAATCTGTACCGAAGGTCTAACTTGGACAAAATAAGTCTTTCTAAGCTGCAAATACTTATTTTAACTTGGTTAGACCTTCGGCATAGACCAAATTAAAATAGAAGTTAGTGTTTATGAAAATGAAAATCGCTAAAAAGTCGGAAGAACCATAATTATTAGTTTTTTTAATCAAAGAAAGTGTTTTGTTGGATTATAAAGTTAAAAATCAAAATTATTTTCATTTTTAATAAAATTCTAAAAAAGAGTAAAAAAACCAATTAAAACAAAAGTAAAATCATTAAAAATAAAGACTAAATTGTGAAAAAGGCTGAATTATGAATTTTAATTTTGTTTGCTATTCGTTTTAAAACCAAAATAGTAATCAATTATTAATCAAACAAATTGTTGTTTTATGAAATAAAATGCGTAATTTTGCACCACGAAACAAAGAAATAATTTATAACTCGCTATAAATCAATAATTTATAAAACAATAGAATAAATTAAGAAAAATAATAAATCTTTACAGCTTTATTAAAAAATTGTTAAATATCTATTAAGATAAATACAAAATTATTCTATTTATTACTCTAAGCCTTTTTACATTAGTTTTTACTACCTTATGCAATCTATCAGAAATATCGCTATTATTGCTCACGTTGATCACGGCAAGACTACTCTTGTTGATAAAATGCTCGTTACTGGAAATTTGTTTAAAGAACACGAACGTCCGGGCGAACTTATTATGGACAACAATGACATTGAGCGTGAACGTGGAATCACAATCCTTGCAAAAAATGTTTCTATTGACTATAAAGGAACAAAAATTAATATTATTGACACACCAGGTCACGCCGATTTTGGTGGTGAGGTAGAGCGTGTTCTTAATATGGCAGATGGCGTGCTTTTGCTTGTTGATGCTTTCGAAGGGGCTATGCCTCAAACTCGTTTTGTACTTCAAAAGGCAATCAACTTAGGTTTGAAACCGATTGTAGTTGTAAATAAAGTAGATAAATTGAATTGTAAGCCAAATGAGGTTCAAGACCAAGTATTTGATTTGATGTTTTCTTTAGGTGCAACAGAAGACCAATTAGACTTCCCTACTATTTTTGGTTCTGCCAAAAATAATTGGATGAGTACAGACTGGGAAAACGAAACTGATAGTATTGTACCACTTTTGGACGCTATTATGGAAACGATTCCTGCGCCAGAGATTGAAGAAGGAACTACTCAACTTCAAATTACTTCATTAGATTATTCTACTTATATTGGTCGTATTGCTGTTGGACGTTTGGTGCGTGGAAAATTAAATGTAAATCAAACAATCTCGTTGATGAAACGTGATGGAACAATTAAAAAGAATAAAATAAAAGAGCTTTATGTTTTTGAAGGATTAGGAAAACGTAAGGTAGAAGAAATACAAGCAGGAGATATTTGTGCCATTGTTGGATTGGAAGGATTCGAAATTGGCGATACAGTGGCTGACAGAGATGAGCCAGAAGCATTGCCTCCAATTTCTATTGATGAGCCTACTATGTCAATGGTATTTACTATCAATAATTCTCCTTTTTATGGAAAAGAAGGCAAATTTGTTACTTCTCGCCATATCAAAGAGCGTTTGGAAAAAGAATTAGAAAAAAATCTTGCATTGCGTGTTGAACCAACTGAATCAGCAGATTCATTCAATGTTTTTGGTCGTGGTGTACTTCACTTGTCTGTTTTGATTGAAACAATGCGTCGTGAAGGATATGAGCTTCAAGTAGGTCAGCCTCAAGTAATTATCAAACAAATTGATGGTAAAAAATGTGAACCTATTGAAGAATTAACGATTGATATTCCTGATAATCTTTCTGGAAAAGCTATCGAACTTGTTACACAAAGAAAAGGAGATTTGTTAGAAATGAATCCGAAAGATGAACGTACTATCTTGAAATTTGAGATGCCTTCTCGTGGAATTATTGGTCTGCGTAATCAACTGCTTACAGCAACAGCAGGAGAGGCAATTATGTATCATCGTTTCAAGGCTTTTGAACCTTTCAAAGGAGAAATTAAAGGTCGTCAGAGTGGTTCGCTTATTTCTATGGAACTTGGAAATGCAATTCCTTATAGTATTAATAAATTACAAGATAAAGGAGTTTTCTTTGTTGATCAGAATGAAGCAATTTATGAAGGGCAAGTTGTTGGAGAGCATACTCGTGGCAATGACCTTGTTGTGAATATCACAAAGACAAAGCAACTTACAAACATGCGTTCTTCGGGTGCAGACAATAAAACTAAAATTGCTCCTCCTGTAAAGTTTTCTTTAGAAGAAGCACTAGAGTACATTCAAGCTGATGAGTATGTAGAGCTTACTCCAGAATCTCTTCGTATTCGTAAAATTTATTTAAATGAAGGTGAAAGAAAGCGTCATGCTAAGAAATTTGCTACTGTTTAAAAAACAAATATTTTAAGTTCAAAAATGAATTTAAGTAGTTTTTATATAGGAAAGCTACTTGTTTATAATTAAGTTTGACATGCTAAAAAGTTAAAAAAAACAAACTTAATGTAACAAATAGCTTTCTTCTTTCGTAGAAGAAAGATTAAGTTTTATATCTGTAAAGGGGATATAGAGTAAATTAAAGGTAATCACAGATGTGGTTGCCTTTTCTTATTTAAAAGGTTTTATATGTAATTATTGCAGCAAACTCAGAAATACTTTCGTAGAAAAGAATAAGGAATCTAATAACTTTATTTAATATATTATCATGTCAAAACCTAATTTAAACTCACTCTTACTTTTGATTGTAGGAGTTTTTTTTACCTTTTCTGCCTTCCAATGTGATGGTAATAAAGAAGATACAGACCCTCTCTATTGTGGTATAGATGAGGGACACATTGAAATTATTGAAGTAACTGTCGAACAAGTAGCCTGTGGAATAGGGATATGGGATAATTTGTGGTTTAATGATGGGTCTAATATCTATTTACAACCTTACTCTTTAGATAAGAGCACAGAAACAGATATTGAAAAAATTGAAATTAAAAACCAAATGGCTTTAAAAATTTATTTTCAATACGCTGAAAAAGACGGACGATATGCCGATGTAATTGTTTGTCATAATTATCCATGGAGGAGTAATCCTATCAAAATAATTGATATCGAAATAATTGAATAATAAAATCTTATAATCACTCCTCTTGAAGAATAAAGGGAGTGATTTTTTTATGAACAAGCCAAACTCTATTTTAACTTGGAAAAAGAAGGAATATCTACATGGCTTAAATAAACACTCTTTGCTTTTATGCAATCTGTGATTTTACTATCTTCCGAACGATAAGTAATATTGATAATTTGATTATGTAAAGGTTCTTTCAAAAATGTATTCAAGTTGGTAGGCAAAATGTATGTTCCATCTTTCAATAAAAAAGCCACTTCATAGCCACATAATTTGTCTGTTAGTTGTTTGGTATTTTCTTTATCAAAAATTTGAATAGTAGCAGTACGAACTAATAGACTTCCTTGATTGGTTTTTTCTTTTGGGCTAATTTTTTGACAGGCTGTAATTCCTGCACCCAACATCAAGACAAACATCAAGATAAATGGGGTAAGATGGGCTTTCATGAGAATACAAGTTTTAAGGTAGATGATTTATTTGGCAATTATAAAAATGAAAATTAATTTCTAATTAAATATAATTATATTAAATTCCTTACATTATCATGACCGAAAAACTCGTAAAAAGGTTGCAACAAAATCAAAAATAATCATTTTTTTTGCATTATTTTCAATGTAAAGTGTCATTTAATCCTAATTAGACAAAAATAGAGCTTTTGTAAAATAGTACATAAGTAATCTAAAAATAACTTTGCAACTTTTAAGCCAAACCAAAATACCACATTATTACAAATTGTAGTATCCCTGCACACATTCCTAAAATAGCACCTACCAAAATCAAAATCCATTCATCTTCTTGAAAAACTGGGCGCAAAAATTCTTCAAATTCTCTAAAAGACAAATCACCCATGCGCTCAGCAAGCGTATTTTCTAAGTCAAGAGCTGTTTCTGCATACTCTTCTGTTTGTTTGACAACAATAGGAAGTTCTCTCATAAAATGAAACATAACAATATTTTTGGCAATTTCCATTCGTTTTCCTGCAACCAGTGTAAAAATAGGACGAGATGCACCAGCCATATCTTCTACTACATTATCGACAAGGTTATTTACTTCTCTATTGATGATAAGAGCCAGCTTGGAGGCTGCTGGACCTCTTACCAAATATTCTGTCATGGCTTCAGTAGGTAATATTTTTTGAGTAACTACTTTGGCATATTCTCTTGCAACTTCTTTTTGTCTTTTCAAAAATAATCCCTGAAACTTATAAACACCCAAAATATTAATAGGTTCTAAAGGCTCAAAAATCAATTTTAATGCTAGTACATTTGTCAAATAACCCACTATCAGACCACAACCAGGTAAAATAAACCACGAGCCAGAAGGGAAATTATAAGATAGAATCATTTGAGCAAGCCCAAAAATACCTCCAAACCAAAAACCAGATACTTCTATAAACTTAAATTCTTTTTCTCCACAACGTAAAAATATTTCATTAACAAGCTGTTTGTCAGCCATAAGAGCTTCAATAGAAATTCGTTTGAGGTCTAAAAGGCTATCAATTTGCTCATTTATTTCAACCATTACGTTTGCTACGGCATTGGGCATTTCTTGTTTGGCTCGTTCATAAATTTGTTTTTTGATAGGCATCGGAGTATTTTCCCAAATTACCCCTGTTTGCGCTTCCATTGCTTCATCAATGATTTTGATGCTCAATATTTCTAATTCGGATTGCATTTGACGAGCCACAATGATAGGGTCAAGCTGTTCGAATCGTTCTTCTATTCGTAAAAGTTTAGAGGTTAGCATTTCTACTGATTTGGTTGCCATTTTTTGCGCCTTCGAAGGAATAATTCCTTGCCAACCAAAAGGTTTAATTCCTATATATTCAAGAGGATAAAAAGTCATCAAGAGAGCCATCCAGTTGGTTGCCCAACCAATAATACCACTTGAAATTGGAATAGATAGATACACCAGCCAAACCTTGATTTGAGTCCAATCTAGGTTCGAAAAAAAATCTGAAAAATAGTTTGAAATGGTTAAAACGATTTCCACTTTAATGGTTTGAATTACGAGGTACGAATTACAAATTATAGATTGAAAAATAGTTAATAATGTATAATTATAAAAAGTAGAATTATGAGATAAAAAAAAATATTGAGAATATCTGTGTGAAAATGAAAATAAGTACGAAAGATAAAAAAACTCTTGACAACTAAAAATAGTTTTAATTTTTTTTTATTCTTTTAGAATAATTTTTACACTAAGTATCGATTACGAATTAAAAAATACGAATATAAATAATTGAGTTAAAATTACAAAAGAGCAGTTTATTTATAATTCCTATTCCCATAAAACAAAAAATCCTCTTCTTCTAGGATTAAATCATAGAAAAAAAGGATTTTTTAAAACTTATATAAGAAATTATAGTCTAATAAAAAAAATAATTTTTTATTATGAATTACAATTAATCAAGTTAATAATATAATTATAATTCGTAATTATTTTTTATCTATTTTACTTTTTCTACAATAGACTTAAATGCTTCAGGATGATTCATAGCCAAATCAGCAAGAACTTTACGATTTAATGTAATACCTGCTTTATGAATTTTGCCCATAAATTGAGAATACGACATTCCATGCTGGCGTGCGCCTGCATTGATACGTTGAATCCAGATACTACGAAAATCACGTTTTTTGAGCTTGCGACCTATATAGGCATATTCAAAACTCTTTTCGACAGCATTTTTTGCTACTGTCCAAACATTTTTACGACGACCAAAGAATCCTTTGGCGTGTTGCATTACTCGCTTACGACGAGCACGGGAAGCTACATGGTTTACCGAACGAGGCATAATTATAACAATTTTTGAGAGGTGGCGACAAAAGAAAATAAATGATTTGTCTTTTATACTTTAAAAATACTATAAAACGGATAATTAATAAGGCGTTTGCCTTGATAGATTATTTCTTATGCTACTTTCGTAAATCATAATTTGTAATCTTTAATTCGTAATTGTATTTAGAGCCTATTCTCTGGTAAAAGAAACCTGAAAATTAAAAAGTGCATACAGTTTTGTTTGTATGCGATGTTTTTCTATTTCTTAATTATTTAGTTCTAAATAAAGAAATTAAAAAACGATTTACTTAAAATATAAATTAAATAAATATTAATTTGAAAAATTATTAAAAACTTATTATCAGAGTTTTATAACTCGTAATTCGTAATCTTTAATTCGTAATTATTATTTATTACTTCATATTGATAAGCAATTTTTTGATACGCTTTTCGTCAGTTGAGTGAACGATAGCAAATTGAGCAAGACGCTTTTTACGTTTGTGCGACTTTTTGGTAAGAATGTGATTCATAAATGCGTGTTTACGCTTTATTTTGCCACTACCAGTAAGTTTGAAACGTTTTTTTGCGCCTGAGTTGGTTTTCATCTTAGGCATAATTGCACTGTTTTATTGAATTAAAAAAAAGCAACTTAAATCAAATAAAATAATTTATAAGACAATCAAAAATTAAGATAATGAGTTAATTGAATTATAAAGGACTTTGCTTGAGCCTACAAAGGTAATGTTTTTAGAGCTATTTTCTAAATTATTTTGTATCAATTTTATAAAAAAAAGTAACTAAACGATAATTTAGTTACTTTTTTTGATTTGAATGACCAGTAATTAGCTTCTAATTATTTTCACCTTCATTTTTTTTCTTTTTTGGAGAAGGCTTTTTGGCTATGGGAGCTTTTTTGATAGGAGCTTTTTCGTCTTTTTTAGAATCTTTATTTTCAGATGCTTTTGGTTCTGATTTTTTATTTTCAGTATTTTGCTTTTTTTCAGACGATTTATTTGACTTTGACCTTTCTGCTTTAGAAGAATTGTCTTTTGCAGGTTTCTTTTTAGGCTTAGGAATATTTTTTGGAGTAAACATAATAATCATACGTTTTCCTTCCATTTTTGGGTATCCTTCTGGTTTTCCAAACTCCTCTACTGCTTCTGCAAAACGGTCTAAGATTTCTCTTCCTCTGTCTTTAAAGACAATCGTTCGTCCTGCAAATTGTACGTAGGCTTTTACTTTGTTTCCTTCTTCAAGAAACTTTTGAGCGTGTTTGGTTTTGAAATCTAAGTCATGTTCGTTTGTATTAGGTCCAAAACGAATTTCTTTCACCACTACTTTGTGTGCATTGGCTTTGAGTTCTTTTTGTTTCTTTTTCTGTTCGTATTTGAATTTCGAATAATCGATAATTTTACAAACAGGTGGTGTGCCATTTGGAGCGATTTCTACTAAATCAAGTCCTAATTTTTGTGCTATCTCTAAAGCATCGGCAGTAGAATAAATTCCATTTTCGACATCATCTCCTACGATACGTATCTCTTTTGCACGGATACGGCGATTGATGCGATGAGGGTCTTCCTCTCGTCTGATAGGTCGTCTGCCCCCTCTTCTGTATGTTTTTGCGATTGTAACCTCCTTATTTAATGAAGAATTTGAATATAAAAAATGAGTTTTGAAAGAATGATAAATTGTAAAATAGATGATAAATAAAAGAATTATATTTTGGATATAGTTTCTTATTATTCAAAAAATATTAAAAAATTTGACTCATTACTTCTATCTAACTCACAGATAAAAAAATAGTTTTGTGAATCACTTTTTATTGCAATTCTATTTTTCACTAAACTATATACTTTTTACTGAATATGCAAATTTAAACTTTCTAATTTTAAAATACCAATAATTTAGAGTAGAATTATAAATTAAATATTAAAAAAATAGAGGAAGGCAATAAGTTCTAAACTATTTTGATAATTATATTTTTGGACATTTTTTGCAGTGATTTCCCTTTTTTTTATATTTTTTACAACATTTACTTTTTTTACAACAATTAAAAGATTGACAAAATGATTCTTCATTATTATTCAAATTTTCTGAAAAAGAATGTGTATCAGTATTAACAAATAAAGAAAATGTGGTTTGCATAAGTAGATTAAAATAATGATATAAAGGAGGTTATATTATTCTACAAATATAAATTTTATTTAGATTAATTCCAAATAATAAGTTGTTGTTACAATTCTTTTAGCTTTGTTTGTATAGCAATATTCTAACTGTGAGCTTATTAGGTTGCTTGTAGGGTATGAGCAAGCCATTTTTAATTTTAAAGGAAAGATATAAACAAAGAAATTTGAAATTAAATGACTGCAATTTGTTGATAAATCAAATAAGAAATATAAAATAAATAACCAAGTGTAAGAGCAGTGCCTTCTGTTCGGCTTATTTTGCGCCCCTCTCCCATAAAAACAAAAGCAACAACCATCAAACAGCCCAAAGCTGTAACCACAATATCCATATTATTTGCATTTGGATTGAAAGGAATGGGTCTGACAGTAGCACTTATTCCCAATACAAAAAAGATATTAAAAACATTTGAACCTACCACATTACCGATTGCCATATCAGCACTTCCTTTTTTTGCAGCCAAAATACAGACAACCAATTCGGGAAAAGATGTTCCTGCTGCAACCACTGTAAGCCCAATTATTCCTTCACTTACCCCCCACGATTTGGCGATTTCTACGGCTGCATCGACCATAAACTTTCCACCTCCTATAAGCCCTGCAAAACCTCCTAAGAGCATCAAAATAGATATTCCTAAAGGTAATTTCTGTATTTGGTCTGTTTCTTCAGGAGATAATTTTTTGTCTTTTTGGGCAGAAAAAAAAGTATAATACATAAAAATAATGAAGAAAAACAATAGAATAATTCCATCACTTCTTGATAAAACAGAGCTGCTAGTACCATCAATAAGCATATCATTTGCCAAAACACCCAAAACCAAAGCAGCCAAAAGCCCTAAAGGAATTTCTATCTGAACAGTTGCTCGTTTTACAAAAACAGGTGAAATCATTGCACAAATACCTAAAATAGCTAATGTATTAAAAATATTGCTGCCAAAAACATTGCCAATAGCAAGTTCAGAACTTCCATTTGTAGAAGCAAAAAGATTGACAACAAGTTCGGGAGCAGAAGTGCCAATCGAAACAACTGTCAGACCAATAATAAGGTCAGAAATATTAAAACGTTTGGCTATTGATGAAGCCCCATCGGTTACCCAATCTGCTCCTTTGACAAGGACAATAACACTAACAATAAAAATGAGGTAATTCATTATTAAATAATTAAAAATGATAAATTACAAATTAGAAAAGCAATGTGCATCAATTATGATTGTAATTTATTTGGATTGGTTTGAGATAAGAAAAAAAACAGAAATTTAAAACTTGTTCTAAATTTTTTTATTCAAACACTTTTTTATTTTTGAATAAAGAACAAACAATAAACCAAAGGAGTCGAAATATCTATTTTTTAGACTATCAATGCTTTTGTATAGATGAAAGTTGTTTTTTTAAAGAAGAAGCTGGTATGTCATTTATAAAAATGAGAATACTTAAGGTATTGTTCCAAAATCATTAAAATTAAAAACAAATCAAACTGATAATTGATTTAAAGTCTAATTAATTATTAAATTTGTAAAAAATGTATTTCTCATTAAAAAAACAGTAATTCAAATAATGACTACACACGATTATATAGAAAAAAATAAAGAACGCTTCTTAGAAGAACTCAAAGATTTGCTTCGTATTCCTTCTGTAAGTGCAGATAAGACATACAAAGAAGATGTTTTTAGAGCTGGTGAATTTATCAAAAACAAATTGGAAGAGGCTGGTGCTGATAAGGTAGAGCTTTGCCAAACGGCTGGTTATCCGATTGTTTATGGAGAAAAAATGATTGATTCTTCTCTCCCAACTGTTTTGGTTTATGGACACTATGATGTACAACCACCTGACCCATTAGACCTTTGGGAAACACCTCCTTTTGAGCCAACAGTTAGAGATGAAAAAATCTATGCTCGTGGTGCTTGTGACGACAAAGGACAGATGTATATGCACATAAAAGCCTTTGAAGCAATGATGAAAACAGATTCTTTGCCTTGTAATGTCAAATTTATGATAGAAGGAGAAGAAGAGGTAGGTTCGGATAACTTAGGGATTTTTGTAAAAAATAATAAAGAAAAATTAGCAACAGATGTAATTTTGATTTCTGATACTGAAATGATTGCCAATGATATTCCTTCGGTTACGGTTGGTTTGCGTGGTCTTTCGTATGTAGAGGTAGAGGTTACGGGTCCAAATCGTGATTTGCATTCTGGTTTGTATGGTGGCGCAGTTCCAAACCCTATTAATGTCCTTTGTGATATGATTGCTTCTTTGAAAGATGAAGAAGGCAGAATTACAGTAGAGAATTTTTATGATGATGTAGCACAACTTTCAGAAAAAGAGCGTGCAGAAATGGCAAAAGCTCCTTTTTCTTTAGAAGAATACAAAAATTCTATTGGACTTAAAGATGTAGAAGGCGAAAAAGGATACTCTACTGTAGAACGTGCTTCTATTCGTCCAACTTTAGATGTAAACGGAATTTGGGGAGGCTATACAGGCGAAGGCGCAAAAACAGTAATTGCTTCGAAAGCCTATGCAAAAATTTCGATGCGTTTAGTTCCAAATCAAGACTCTGACACAATAACTAAGTTGTTTGTAAAGCATTTTGAAAAAATTGCACCAGAT
>CAKZOK010000004.1 GCA_937136415.1 uncultured Cytophagales bacterium
TAACTTGCATAAAATTTTCCATATTGACCTGTAAAATCTTCGTGGTGCAAATGCAGCCAATCATATTCAGGTAATTTGTCTTGCATAATTTCATCATCAAAAATAACATCATACGGAATTTCGGCATAGGTCAAAACGAGCGTTACGGCATCGTCCCAAGGCTGTTTGGATTTGGGAGAATAAACGGCAATTTTGGGGGCAACTTCCAGCTTTACAATATCTTGATTTACATCAGCTTTTGCAATTTGATTACGAATTTGGTTGGCTTGTGCTTCGGATATAATCTCAAAACTCACTCCACGAAGGCGCATTTCTTCCTCAAAAACTCGTGAATAATCAAACATAAAGCTACCACCACGATAATTCAAGAGCCATTCGACAGTCATTTCTTGTTCCAAAACAGCAAAAGCAATTCCGTAGGCTTTTAAATGATTCTTTTGAGTTTCGTCCATCGCAATCATAATTTGATTGGCTTTTGCAAAATTAGAAATGCAGACAAAAAATAAGAGAAATAAAGGTAGAATAAGATTTTTTTTCATAATTGGTTTTTATTGTTTTATTTAATTAACCTCGTTGACGGTTGTATTATTTTTGTTAAGTTTTAACTGTTTTTTTAACCGTCAACGAGGCTTTGCCGTCGTTGAGGATTGAAAAGTCATTTTATTTTTACTCAAAAATACATTTACTCAAAATAAATATACTCATTTTTTTATATCTTAACGTTTTTAAAACTTAATTACTGGTTTAATCGTATCTAATTTGAAGGTTTTTTAAGAGATTTGGTGTGTTTTTCCTATTAGTAAGTGTCAGTTGTCGAAGATAATCAGGTTATAAAAACTACCCAGTTATATTATATGGCTTGATGCAGATGAATTTTGTGCTTACTACACGACTTAGATTGATATGTATAAAGAATTTTTACAAAAATAAAAAACAACTTCTTTGGAGTTGTTTTTTTTATGTTTGATTAATAATTCATTTCTTTGTGTTGAATCAATTAATCAAAACAATTATGCAAGTTTCCGTAGAAGTGAGTGTTTATCCACTTACAGAAAATTATAAACCAACTGTTAAAGCATTTATCAAAAAAGTGTCTGAAAACTCAACTCTAAAAATCAAAGTAAATGGTATCAGTACACAGATTTTTGGAGAATTGAATGAAATAATGCCAAGCCTAGAAAGTGCAATTCAATCTTGTTTCGAAACTCAAAAAGCGTCTGTGGTAGTCAAATTTTTAGGAACAGATTTGAGCGAATATGAATATAAAGGATAACAAAAAAAAGCCTTTGTTCAATTAAAGAACAGAGGCTTTTAATTTTTATTTTAAAAAAAAAAATATTAGAAAAATACAGTGCAATCAGGTTGCTTTTTTTGTAAAGAGTTAGCACCAGATTCGGTCACTCGTGTGTTTTCACAATAAACAATGGAAAGCATACTTGCCTTGTTGAGAGGTGAAAGGTCTGATACTGATGTTTTTGCAAAAACTACTTCTCTTAGCTTTACTAGCTTAGAAAGAGGTGAAATACTAGAAACTTTGGTTTCGGAAAAAGTTAGTTCGCCCAAATTAGTAAGGTCTTTTAGAGGAGAAAGACTAGCCACTTTTGTACGAGCCATATAAAGAACTTCTAAAGATTTGACGTATTTTAATGGAAAAATATTATTAACAGGAGTGTTAGAAAAATCCAATACTCTAAGTTTACGCATTCCACTAAGAGGAGCAAGATTCGAAACCCCTGTATTATAACAATCTAAACGCCTAAGCCCTATTATCGAACGCAAAGGTTCTAAATCAGTTATTCCTGTTCCAGAGCAATCTAATTCTTTCAACCCTGTAATACTTCTCAATGGATTGAGTGAAGTAATCCCTGCATTATCATCACACCAAAGAACTTTTAAGTTTTTGAGTTTGGCTAATGGAGTTAGTGTTGTTAGTCCACTTTTTTTACAATCTAATTTTTCAAGGACATAAATTTTTCTTAATTCGGCAGAAGAAGGAGAAGAACTGATACCTAATTTATTCATAAAAACATTTTTCCAGTTTTTATCTAATGAGTTCCACCAGCTTTTTGAAAGTTGAGCGTTGGCTTGTGCAGTCATAAAAAAACATACACCACAAAAAATGCTTATGCGAAGTAAAGAAAGCAGATTTTTCATAAATAATTATATTTTAAAATTCTTAAAAGAGTGAGTAAAGTTGTTACATACAACTGAAAATAAATATGAAGATGAATAATAATAAATAATATGGATTGAAATGTCGATTAAATTATCTACTAAAATATTTAATTAAATTAATGCTAAATTTCATATATTTTTAACATTCAAAGACAAACTAAATATTGATTATCAACTATATTCTTAGTCTGCAATTATTATGCAAAAAGAGTTGAAGAATTTAAAATGTAAAATGAATTAAAAAAATAGGCTGTCATTTTTTTATTATTTGTCGGTATTCTTTTTGCGTAAGACGATACTGAATGATGTCCAAATATGTATTTCCTTTCTTGAAATGTTCTTTTATTTGAGCTTCTTTTATCATTTTATTTTTTATCATTACTTTTCCAGACGAAGGATTATGTAAAAAATAAGAAGCTACAATTTTGTTGAGTTCTAGGGTTTCAAAAGCAAATTCTATAATTTTTTGGACAGCTTCACTCATCAAACCTATATTCCAAAAGGGCTCTGCAATCCAGTAACCAAGTTCTGCTTTATTGTGTTTTTGATTTATTTTTAGTCCAATTCCTCCTACAAAATGTAGGTCTTTATCCTCCTTTAATCGAATAGCAAAATTATATGTTTCTCCTGTTATTCGTCCTTGATGAGCCGAATTTATCCAAAAAATAGCATCTTTTTCAAAATAAGGAAAGGGCAAATTAATTACATTCTCCGAAATTTTTGGGTTTTGAGCATACCCAATAATCTTTGGCGTATCTTTATAGGAAAGAGAATTGAGAATTAATCTCTTAGTTTCTAATTGTATGTTTTGATGGTTCATATAAAAAAGTAGTGGTGGTAAATTTAATTGTTTATCTCTCTAGTCTGTCCAAGTAGCTAAACATTTTTTGTCTTGCCAAAATTTCTCTAAAGTCATTTTAGGATTCAAAACTACTTTTATGGTCAATGGACTCAAACGAACGCTTATTTTGTGTGAAGCCTCTCCAAAAGAACCAATATCGACCACTTCATTTCCCAAAAGTTTTAAATCATTTCTAATCAAATAATCCAAAATAATAGGAACTTGCAAATCAACTCCCCCAGTAGCCTTTGCGTGTGGATTTTCTAATAATTTGGCTGTATGTATCAATTCTTGCAAATCATTTGGGTTATTTTCAAAATGCAATTCATAACTTTTATAATAAATACTTTCTAGGGCATCTTCTTGAGAAACAAATTGGCTGTCAATAACATATCCTATTAACCAATTATCGCCATATTTTTTGTTCCATTCTCTTTGTCTTTTTTGTCTTTGTTTTGTGTTTCCTGCTTTTCCTATTTTTCGTTCTACAATATTCCAGCTCATAAAAAAAAATTAGTTTGAAAATTATTATATAACAAAAAACCACTCTCAAAATAAATAAGTTTCAAAAGTGGTTTATTCAAAAAAAATAAAAGATTCATTTATCCAATTTTTTTTTCAACTTTCATGTGAGCAATGCCAACTTCTACAAATTCTTTTCCTACTTTTATATAATCCAAACTTTCATAAAATCCCATAGCTGTCTGCCTAACATTTGCCTCAATGAGCTGATAATCTTTTGATTGTGCAAAATTTTCAGCAAATTCTAATAATTCTTTTCCAATCCCTCGCCTTTGCCAATCTTCTGCCACCACTACTTGTCGCATTTTGAGTTTGCTTGGTGATAAGGGAACAAACATTGCCGAACCAATTATTTTATGATTTTCGTCATAGGCTGCAATATGATAACTATTATTTTCTAATTCTAATTCTTCGGACGAAAAACGCATTCCTAAAGGCTGACGCAAAACCAATTCTCTTAAATGAACAGTATCCCAATAATCTTTTGAATTGTGTTCGATGACTTTATATTCTAACATAAAAAATAAGGCAAAAATGAAAAATAGGTATAAAAAATCACTTTTAGATACAAGCATGTTTGAAGTTTTTTTTATTTCTTAGATAATAAAAATAAAATTACTTCTATTTGCTTGAATCAATATTTATGAAACAAGATATATTTTTTCTAGCAATTTTGTACAATGATTTGCTCATAAAACTAATTTTTCTCAAAATAGTTGCTATCTTTTTAGAGTAATTTAGTAGTTTTGGTATTTAATTTATTAAAATTATACTTTGGATTAAAATTATTCCAAATCATTCAAAACCATAGAAATTATGCAAGAGGAAATTAATATGTATCTTGATGATGCAAAAGAACAAATGGAAAAAGCCATCAAACACACCATTTCAGAGTTTAGTAAAATTCGTGCAGGAAAACCAACAGCTTCTATGTTTGATGGTGTTTTGGTAGATTATTATGGCTCTCAAACACCACTTGCTCAAGTAGCAAATATTTCTATTCCAGACGTAAAAACGGTTATGATTAAGCCTTGGGAAAAGAGTCTGGTTGCTGAGATTACTCGTGCAATTCGTGATAGTAATTTGGGTTTTAACCCAATGGGAGAAGCTGATTTGGTACGTATTAATGTGCCATCACTTTCGGGAGAACGTCGTCAGGAACTTGTAAAACGTGCTAAAGCAGAAGCAGAAGAAGGAAAAATAGGAATCCGTAATGCTCGTAAAAGTACAAATAATGCCTTGCGTGCTATTGATGGCGCACCAGAAGATATGGTAAAAGGAGCTGAAAATAAAGTGCAGGCACTTACCGATGATTATACCAAAAAAATAGATGCTCTTTTGGAAGCCAAAGAAAAAGACATCACAACAGTATAAGGAATATTTTATAATCAAAAATCTTACTTATCACAAAAAAGTCTTTTCTAATTTTTTTTAGAAAAGACTTTTTAGGATAAAAAAATATTTATTCCAACTCAGCAGTAGCAATAAAAACATTATCATATAATGTTTGATATTTCATCAATTCTTGTCCCATAATTTGTTTTTCATTTTCATCTAAAATTAGAGCAAAAGTTTCATTGCCTTTTATTAATGAACCAATACTAAAAAACTCACGAACGGTAGGTTTTCCAGTATTTTCATCTAATTGTCCAACAAATTTGCTATACATCAATTTTGTGTCTTTTCCAGACAAAATGGTATAATAAAGTGTCCAAGAATCCATATTAGAAGTAAGTTCAGATTTTATCAAAACAGTTTCTTTATTATAAAAGTTTTTGACTTTGTAAGCTGTTTTTTCTAATTCTGTATCAGCATTTTTAATAGAAAAATTAGAAATATCATTATTTATTTCCATAATTTTCTCATTAATGAGTGCTATTTCAGCTTTATATTTATCTAATTCTGAATTATTTTCAACTACTGTTTGTTCCAAATCAGTAGTTTGAACTGTTTTTTCAATTTCTTGTGCTTGCAAATTGGTCGTTTTTTCAGTATTTTCTTTCTGATTTTCTTTTTTATCAGAAGAGTTACAAGAAAATAAAAATAGACCAAGAAATATGCTGAAAGATAAAAATATTGAGTTATATTTCATTTTAAAATGTTTTTTTAATGAATGTACAAAATTTAAAAATACACACACTTTGTAGTAGTTGTCTTTTTTCGAACAAATAAAGATAGTAATTTTTATTAAAATCATTCTCAATTTATTTAAAAATGTCAAAATCTGAAGCTGTAAGTGAGTATATTTACAAAAAGGAAAAATATAAAAATGAGCTTTTTTATTTGCGCAAACTTATTTTTGAGCAATTACCAAATGTAAAAGAATCTATAAAATGGAAAATGCCTTTTTATAATTATCAATCTAAACCTCTAATTTATCTTAATTCTAATAAAAATAATTTAATTATTGGTTTTATGGACGGAGCAAAATTAGAAGATAATAAAAATATTTTTGCTCAAAAATCTCTTTCTCTAAAACGGATTCGTCATATTTATTTTCCTTCAATATTAGATGAGTATGATATAGAAAATGTATCAGAAGAAGAAATTGAGCTTCAAGATGAAAAGCTCAAATTGTTTGAAGAGAATTTTTACCAAATGCTTCGAAAGGCAGCTATTTTTATAGAAAATAAGTAAAAAAATGAAAAGTATTTTTGCTTGTAGTCGCAATAAAAAGATGCAAAATTAAAATAATAAGGGTTAAAATAATAAACTAACCTAAAATTAGTTCTGTTAATAAACCTTTCGCTCAAAATTTGTATTATTAGAAGTAGGAAATTTTTTTTTATAAAAATTGAAAATAAAGTAAGAAAATGTTTTATATAAATATGGTTATTAAATTTAAAGCAGCAAAATTATGTTAATGAAAATATTACTTATTTGGGCAGTAATTACTGGAGCTACTTATCTTGTTAGTGCCATTGCTTCGGAAGTCAAACAGTGGGCTACTCGCCGTGCTTTGCGTCATGTAAGTCCAAAAGAAATTGC
Source organism: uncultured Cytophagales bacterium (assembly GCA_937136415.1). Lineage (GTDB taxonomy): Bacteria > Bacteroidota > Bacteroidia > Cytophagales > Bernardetiaceae > Bernardetia. The sequence continues at coordinate 6,527 of CAKZOK010000004.1, forward strand.
TCAACTAATAAAAGAAAATCAAGGAAAAATCACGGCACAAGAGCTACATCAGCGCACAGCTATCCCTTATTGGGTTGCACAGCTTGTCTTGACAGAGCTTACAGAACAAGAATTATTAGAAGAAAAACATGAAAAAAATAGCTTTGGAAGGCGTATCAAACAGTTTACTCTTTCTAGTTTTCCTCTTCAACAAAATCTTCGTTTTCAGTTACAAGGACTAACTTCTACTACACAGCTAAAAGAAAAGCAACTTTTGTCTGATGCCGATGTGATTCGTCATGCCGTAGATGCAAATGGAGATATTACTACTACTCGTCTTTGTTTGAAAGCCAATGTAACCATAGAAGAAGCTGCTAAAAAACTAGACCAGTTGCATACAAAAGGTGTTTTTGATATACAAACAAGTGATGAAGGTGGTTTTTTTTATACACTTAATGATAAAAGTTTGATAAAATAATTTTAATGATTCATTTTTTAATCAAAATTATTTAAGAGAGCTTCTTTTGTAATTAAATTTAACTTATTTTTTTTTCTAAAAATAACACAACCTTTGCAAGTATTTTAGCGTAGCTAGAAAATAGATACAATCTATTCCTATAATAACACTATAAATTATTTCTATGAAATAAAATTGATTTACCACACTTACTAATTTATAATCAAATACATGAACCCACCTATTTTTTACATAGAAGGAAAAAAATATATCCCAGAAGTGCGTTTTGATGCTACAAAAGGACTTTTAAAGTTTTCAGGACAATGTTATCATGAATATACAGAAGAGTTTTTTGCTCCTATTTATAATTGGGTAACTGAATATTTGAAAGAACCTGCCCGTACAATTATTTTAGAGTTCAAAATGCAATATTACAACACTGTCTGTTCTCGTTGTTTTTTAGAGTTTTTAGAGATATTTGAAGATTATATGCTCAATCAAGGAGGAAAAGTTACAGTAAACTGGTACTTTGAGTCAAAAGACTTTGATATGATGGAATCTGGCGAAGATTATCAAGATGACTTGGAGCTAGATATTAATATTATTTCTTATGTAGATTTGTAATTTTATTAGAGTCAATATTTTTTTGGTCTGAACATTTTCGTTTATTAATAGTTTAAAGAGTAGTCATGTGCATTAAACGTGACAATTTTTTGCTATTAATCATTTTTTAAACTTATTATTTTTATGAAAAAAACAGTCGGAATCGCCGTGCTAGTTGTTGGTATTTTATTGGCAGCTTTTGGTTTCTATCAAAATGAAGCCTCTTCAAAAACTCTTTTGCAAATTGGAAAAGCAGAGATTAGTACCGAAAAAAACAACCCGATGTCTAACCCTCTCATTATTGGGGGAGGTGTAGTTGCCTTGATTGGTGTGGTTGTAGTTGTTGTTGCTAAGAAGTAATGATATTATTCGTTAATAAAAAATATAAAAAGTCTAATTTTTTTGGTGAAAATTAGACTTTTTTCTTGATTTTATAATTATTCTAATCTTATTTAGTATTTTTAGTATTAAATTTTGATAGAAATAGAATGGATAGGTGTAATTTTTGTAAATTTACATATCACTAATACTCTCCAATTTCTTTAATAAAAAAATAAAATAAGTAATAAAGCATATAAAAAAATACTATGAAGTTCAATATAATTTATTTCATTTTTGCAGGAATATTTTTTTCTATTTTCTTTCAAAAATCGTATGCTCAAACAGATTCTCTTTCAGAGCAGCTTCCAAATCAATTAACAACAGATACAAAACCTATTATTTTACTCAATGGAGATAAAAAAAATAAAGATATAGCCAATCAATCAGGCTCAGAAGGCGAACCAATGTTGTTTTTAGATTTGAAAAAAAATGCTGCTGGTTCTAAAAAAAGAAATAAAAAAAATAAAGAACCAAAAGGCTACTTTTATGGCTTAGAAACAAAGCGTATTTTTCGAAAATATGAAAAGGGGCGCAAAACTGTCGTCGAAACATTTTATTACCTCAAAGATTTCAAAAATCCTGACCCTTTGGTAGATGTATATTATGTATTTGATATAAAATCTGAAAAAATCAAAACACTACCTCGTATAAATGTCAAAAATCATCTAGTTTTGCATGGACCTTATCAAAGAAAAGAAAATGGGAAAATTGTAGAAAGTGGAATTTATTATGTCGGTACAAAACACGGAAGATGGGAAAATTATCATTCTAGTGGAGTTCTGACAAACAAAGATATTTATTATAAAGGATTTCCAAAAAATACAAAATTTGTGTATTTTGATAAACAAAAAACAAAAATAAAAGAAATAATTCCGATGGAAAGTAATTATATTCATGGGCATTATATTATTTTTTATGAAAGTGGTGCAATCAAAGAAGAAGGAAATTATCAATATGGAAGGCGAGTAAAACGATGGATGAGTTATTATGATGGAAAGGCAAAAAATGCAAAAGGACAACGTCACATAGAAACGCAATATAGAGAAGACCCTTTTGACAAAACTACAAAGCCTTATACACGTAGAGAGTGGAATGTGAAAGGAAAATACATAAAAGATAATAGAAATTAAAACATAATTTTGAAATATAAAATTAATGAAGTCAATTTATTTTAAGCTATTTTTTAGCAGTTTTGTTATTTTATCTCTCTATCCTTTTCTTGGTTTTGCTCAATTAGATAATACATCTTTTTATCCAAAAAAAGAACAGTATTTTCTTTCCAATCAAAGACAAATAAACCTTGAAATTGATTATTTTGGTTTTTTTAGAAATAGAGAATTTTTTGAAAATATTGCAGATGGTTATACACTTTTTGGCTCACATTTTTTGAGCAAATTGTCGTATTCTGCTGATAGTACACTCAAAATTTCGGCAGGTGTATTTTTAAGAAAAGATTTTGGAAGTGGAAATAATAATGGTAATTTTAATCAAATACAGCCTTATTTTCAATTTTCATATAAAAAAAATAAACACCATTTTATTTTAGGAAACTTAGAAGGAAACCTAAAACACAGTTTGATAGAGCCATTATTTAATTTTGAAAATATAATTAATAGAAGACTTGAAAATGGATTTCAATACAAATTTTTATCAAAAAACACGTCTTTAGATACATGGGTAGATTGGGTAACTATGATTTATCCTTATTCAGATTTTGATGAAGAATTGAATGTAGGATTGAGCCTAGAACGAAATATAAAGACATCAAAAAATTGGAAAAGTACAATTCCTTTACAACTTACAGCTATTCATAAAGGAGGGCAAATTAATACAACAAAAACTCCCTTGATTACAATTTTTAATGCTGCAATAGGAAACAAAACAACTTATTATTTTCAAAATGATAATGAAGAGAATAATTCTTATTTGAAATATATCAGAACTCAATTATATGGAGTTTTTTTTATAGATAATTCGTCTGTTGCTAATTTTGATTTTGAAAATGGAATGGGAATTTATGCAAATCTAGAGTTTGCTACCAAAAAGCATCAGTTGATGTTTTCTTATTGGCGAGGAAAAGATTTTACTGCCCCTTTGGGAGGAGATATTTATAGTTCTGCAAGTCGTATCTTTGCCCAAAATTCCAAAGATGAATCTATAAGAAATTTACTTATTTTGCGTATTCTTACTAATTTTTCTATTCCAAATCTTGCAAAAGATGATGCAAAAATCGTTTTTCGAGCCACCCCTTATTATAATTTGGAAACCAATGAATTGAATTTTAGTACAGGCTTGTATGCAACATTTAATACTCAATTTTTATTAAAGAGTTTTAAAAACTAATTCTTCTTTAATTTATTGTTTGATTATTTTTAGTATTTTATCAAAATTTTAATTTAAAACCTATATTTTTATGAAAAAAGTTATTTTTTTATGTTTGTTTATTCTTAGTTTTTCATCTGTTTCTTTTGCTCAAAACAAAAAAGCAGATGCAATAAAAGACAAAATGGCTCAAGAAATTTGTGATTGCATTACCAATAGCGATGTAGATACCAATGATGAAGAAGAGCTAAAATTGAAGCTAGGAATGTGTATGATGCAATCGATTGGTGATAATGAAAAGCTATTGAGCAAAGCAGGAATTGATATTAAAAAAGAGGGAGCTATTTCTATTTTTGCAGAAAGTTTGGGAATGGTTATGGCAACTAAATGCCCCATGGTATTTATGGGATTAGCAAAAAAAGAACTAGAGCAAGAAAGTGAAGAAGAGGAAAAAGAAGCTATTCAACAACTTGAAGGAATAATATCGAAAGTAGAAGAGGGTAGTTTTGTAACTCTAATTATCAAAGATAATGAAGGACGTTCGCACAATGTACTTTGGTTGGAGTTTTTTGAAAATGCAGACGAAGTAAAACAAAATTATGAAAAACTTAAAGGTATGGCTGTCAGTGTGAAATATTATGAAAAGGAGTATTATAATCCCAAAATTGAAGATTATGTAAAAGTAAAAGTCTTGAAAAAAGTGGATTTTGAATAAGCGAAAACTCTGTAATTGAAAAAAACAAACCTATAAGATTTTCAACATCTTATAGGTTTGTTTTTTTATGATTATCTTTCCTCAAAAATCTTTTTAGCTGCCTTTGCTACTTCATCAGCCACCACACGACCCGAAATAATAGAAGGAGGAACTCCTGGACCTGGAACGGTCAGTTGCCCTGTAAAAAATAAATTATTTATTTTATTAGATTTCATTTTGGGTTTGAAAAATGCTGTTTGTGAAAGCGTGTTGGCAAGCCCATAGGCATTTCCTTTGAAAGAATTATAATCAGATTTAAAATCATCTAAGGCATAACTTCGTTTCAAAATAACATGCTCTCTAATTTTTTGTCCTGTTAGTTTTTCTAATCTATCCATCACTAAATTGTAATATTTTTCTCTAATTGTTTCGCCATCAGGCAACCCAGGGGCAATCGGAACTAACAAAAATAGATTTTCTTTTCCTTCTGGTGCAACATCATTATCTGTTTGTGAAGGGCAACAGGCATAAAACAAAGGCTTTGAAGGCCAACGAGGATTTGTATAAATTTCTTCTGCATGTTGATTAAAATCTTCATCAAAGAATAAATTATGATGCTCCAAATTTTTGAGTTTTTTGTTTATTCCTAAATAAAATAATAAACTTGAAGGCGACATAGTACGCTCGTCCCAATATTTTTCTGTATAATTTTGGTCTGCTTTATCTAATAATTTTTGGTCAGTATTGTGATAATCATTTCCTGCTACCACCCAATCAGCAAAAAACTCTCCTTTTGAAGTCAAGACAGAAGTTGCTTTTTTATTTTTGGTAACAATTTTTTGTACCTCTGTTTGAGTTTCAAAGTGTACGCCGTGTTCTTTTGCTACTTTTACCATAGCTTCAATTATTTTATTCATTCCTCCCATTGGATACCACGTTCCTAACGACAAATCAGCATAATTCATCATGCTGTACATTGCAGGCGTATTTTGTGGAGTTGCTCCCAAAAACAAAACAGGAAATTCTAATAATTTAATTAGTTTTTCGTGTTTAAAATATTTTCTGACATGTTTGCTCATAGAAGTCAGCATCTGAATACGCAAACTTTCTTTCATCAAACGATAATCAATAAATTCTGTGATAGAATGTGAAGGACGAAAAACATATTCATTCATTCCAACTTCATATTTGTATTTGGCTTGCGCCAAAAATTCACGCAATTTCTGACTACTACCTCTCTCATAACTCTCAAAAAGATTTTCTAACTCTTCCATAGATGCAGGAATATCTACAAAATCATCTGTACCAAAACAAACTTTATAAGCAGGGTCAAGACGATGAAGGTCGTAATAATCACTTACTTTTTTTCCAAAAAGAGCAAAATAATCTTCAAAAACATCAGGCATCCAATACCAGCTTGGTCCCATATCAAAGGTAAACCCTTCAGTTATCCACTGTCTTGCACGACCTCCTAAAGTGTTGTTTTTTTCTAAAACGGTTACATCAAAACCTTTTTGTGCCAAACAGGCAGCAGCCGAAAGACCAGCAAAACCAGAACCAATTACTATTACTTTTTTCATAATTATATATGTAGCTGATAGTTTTTCAAGCTATCAGTATAAAAAAAACTTATTTTTATGACAGCTTGGAAGCTATCTACTACTTTAGTACAAAAAGTTTTGAAATAAGTTTGAAAAAATCAATTAAAATATGCTTTTTGCAGTACAATTTATCAAAAAAAAATTTTTACAAAAGGAATGAAAAAACAGATATGGATAATAAATGGAGCAAATCTCAATCTTTTGGGGAAGCGAGAAGCATCTATTTATGGAAATCAATCTTTTGAAGATTATTTTGAAGAATTGAAAAGTGATTTTTTAGATAAAGATATAGAACTTAATTATTTTCAATCCAATCATGAAGGCGAAATTATAGACAAATTACACCTAATTGGTTTTTCTGCTGATGGTATTATTCTCAATGCAGGAGCTTTTACACATACTTCTGTTGCTATTGCTGATGCTATTTCTAGTATTTCTACACCTGTTATTGAAGTTCATATTTCGAATACATTTGCTCGTGAAGAGTTTCGCCATAAAAGTTTTTTAAGTAAAAATTGTATTGGTATAATTGTAGGTTTTGGAATGGAAAGCTACCGTTTGGCAATAGGCTATTTTACAAATCAATTAAAAAATATCAAATAGAAAAATTAATTGTAATTTTACAATTTTATTACCAACCATTTATCACTATGTATTTAGATATATTTTCATTTTTTGCTCAAGCGAATGCTTTATTTTTTTTGCAGGTTTTTTGTTCTCTTTTTTTAGCTATTTTATTTCTTCAATCTGGTTTTAATAAAGTTTTTCGATGGGACGAAAATTGGTCTTGGTTGAGCGACCATTTTAAAGATTCTTATCTTGAAAAACCAACAACACCTCTTTTGGTTATCATTACGATTGTAGAGGTGGGTGCAGGTGTTTTTAGTGCTGTCGGAGTGGTTGCATTATTTTTAGGAACGACCAAATGGGCATATTTGGGAGCTGTTTTGGCAACAATTAATATTACAATGTTATTTTTTGGGCAGCGAATCGTAAAAGAGTATGAAGGAGCAGCCGATTTGGTGGCTTATTTTATTGTGTGTGTGATTTCGGTTTATATTTTGGGTGGACTTTAAATAATCTTATAAAAAAACAAACTTAATAAATTGCTTTACGTTTGATTAAGCGACTTTAACGCATCAAATGTAATTATAAAAAAATACTAGAACGTTTTTTCAAAATCAATTTATTATGTTAGTCGCTGCCACTAATTCAGAACTTAATTTTACATCAGAATTACATATTCCTACTGCCAACAAACCACGCATTGTAATTATTGGAGGAGGTTTTGCAGGATTGGAGTTGTCCAAAAAACTGCGCTTTGTCGATGCTCAAATTGTGATGATTGATAGGTATAATTTTCATACTTTTCAGCCTCTTTTGTATCAGGTTGCGACAGCAGGGCTAGAAGCTGATGCTATTGCAGGTCCTTTGCGTAAGATTTTGAAAAATAAAAAAAATAAATCTGATTTTTATTTTAGAGTAGCAACTGTTACTCAAATTCATCACGACGAGAATACAGTTGATACTAATTTGGGAACTTTGCGTTACGATTATTTGGTAATTGCAAATGGTTCGAAAACCAATTTTTTTGGAAATAAATCTATTGAAGAAAAATCATTTGCCTTAAAACAAGTGCCTCAAGCATTAGCCATTCGAAATCATTTGTTAAAGAATTTTGAAAAAGCACAGCTTGCCGAAACTATTGAAGAACAACATTCGCTCATGAATGTGGTTATTGTAGGTGGAGGTCCTACTGGTGTAGAAGTAGCAGGAGCTTTAGGAGAATTGAAATTACACGTTTTGCCAAAAGATTATCCCGAACTGGATTTTAGAAGAATGCAAATTCATTTGGTGGAGGCTAGTCCTCGTCTTTTGAATGGAATGACAGATAAGGCAGGAAAAAAAGCAGAAGAATATTTAAAAGAGTTTACCGTTCAGATTTGGAAAGAAATAAGTGTAAAAAGTTTTGATGGCAATCATGTAGAGCTTTCAAATGGAATGTCTTTGCCTTCTACTACGCTTGTTTGGGCTGCTGGAGTAACTGGAAATTTAATAAAAGGACTTCCAGAAGAAGCAATTTTGAAAGGAAACCGAATTATTGTAGATGAATATAATAGAGTAAAAGGAATTGAGAATATTTTTGCGCTTGGAGATATTGCTGCTATGGTTTCAGAAGACTACCCAAAAGGATTTCCGATGCTTGCGCCTGTAGCGATGCAACAAGGAAAAACACTAGGCGATAATCTAAAAAGAATGCTCAATAAAAAAGAAATGAAGCCATTTAAGTATTTTGATAAAGGAAGTATGGCAACAGTTGGACGAAATAGAGCTGTTGTAGATTTACCTAACAAAATGAGTTTTCAAGGTTTTTTTGCGTGGTTTGTGTGGCTTTTTGTGCATCTTATGTTTATCATTGGTTTCAAAAATCGTTTTATTATTCTGACCAGTTGGATTTGGAATTATTTTACATATGATAGAAGTAATCGTTTAATTATTCCTACTGAAATAACCTCAAAAGAAAAAAAAGAAGAATTATATGTTTAATTTAAACCTAAGGGTCTTCAGAAACCCTTAGGGTTTTGTAAAAAGTGGCTTAACGCTGCAAGACAATATTTTGTCTATATGCTTTGTGCAATTCTTTTACCATTTCATTCCATTTTTTATATTCTGAAATGGGCAAAATCAGATAATTACTATATACAGAATGCTTTAAAGTAATTTGTCTGGACGAACGAATATATTCGACTGAAAAACCAAAGTATTCCGAATCATATTTCTGATTTGGGGGCAAAAATTTAATGCTTGCGCCTCTTGGAAGTTCCAAAACATAAATCAATGTTTTTTTAAATTTATAATTTGCATTTACAGGTGTTTTTCTCAAGCTATCAATTTCAGTATTTCTCCAAACAGGATTTAGATGTAGGTTGATATAAAAATCACTATACAGAGATTGAGTATGATTCGGAATTTCATATTCATAGTTTATCTGTAATGGTTTTTCTCTTTTGGTAGGTAAAATATCTGTTTTTTTTAGTTTTAATGTAGGCTCATGAGGATTTAAAAGATGCTTAAAAATTTCATTTTTTCGTTCTTTATCTTGAAAGTGCAAATAAGGAGTAGTAATAGTTTTGGGAAATCCTTTCAAAATCATATTTCCTGTTACCATCACTTTTGTTCCTTCAATTTTTACTTTTGAGCTATCATAAATATTATTTTGAGAATAAGGCGCAATATCTACTTTTAATATTTCGAAGTGTGTTGAATCAATGGCTACTAAGGCTTGTTTGTTTTGTATAAAATAAGAGGGCGTTCCAAAAATTTCTTGGTTTCCTGTTGCATCTAAAAAATATTTTTGTCCTTTTATTTTGGCTACTACAATCATGTGATTATCCACCAAAGGAACAGGAGTTTGGTTATAATTATAAGGCAAATCCCTAGAGCCTAGCCACGCAAAATAAGCCTCAATACCTCCAATACGCAACATTGCCAAAAGAATACTTGCCATATCTTTACAATCTCCATATTTGCGTTTGGATACTTTTTGAGGCAATGCAGGTCTGAACCCACGCTCTCCATCTTCGAAGGCAATATACTGAATTTGAGTAGTAACCCAATCAAAAATACGCTTTGCCTTTGTGAGTTGAGTAGTATCATTTGCTGTGAGTTCATCTACAAAATACTCTAACTCTGGAAAGCCTTTTAGTGTATCAATTTCTTTTATAAATGGATAATACCAATCAAATAAATCTTTTACAGAGGAGGATAAAGGCACTTTTTTTTCTGTAATTTTGCCTTCTTGTTTTATTTTTGAAGTTCTGTTTTTGATAAACAAAACAACATGAGGCTCGTAATAACGAAGATTAGGAGAAGATTTTTCGTCTGTATATTTTGAAGCATTTTTTAAAGACCAAGTATATATTTTTCTGTTTTTTTCTGTTTTTTGTGTCAAATTAATTTTGCTTGTATCCATTCCAAAAATTTCAAAACCAATTTCTATATTATTGGCTACCGAAACGGAATATTCTGTTTTTTGGGAAGGAATATAAGAAGTAAAGAAAAAACTACCCAAAAAACGAGGCTCTAAAAGCTCTTCGGTATAAGCAAGGTGAGTTTGTGTGCCTGCCGTAATGTTGGAGAATAAAAATATTTTTTCCTTTACATCATTGTAAAAAACATCATCAGAAACAGCATCACGAGTTTGAAAATTATTTACTTGTTTTTTTTTTGTACCACTGGCTGTCTGTACCAAAGAATAAGCATCAATAGCTGATATTTTGGTATAATCTGAATGAGTAATGGCTTCTTGGGCATAATCTTGAGAGTGCAAACGCAAATGCAACATACGTGATTCTATATTTGAAATGATTTTGAAGCTATCTTTTTTAGTATCAAAATCAATATATATTTCTTTTTTACGATAGAGAAAAATAGCTTTTTCTTTGGGATAAATTTTGCGATATTTTTCTAAGAGAGGAGTTTGTGAAAAAGTATCATTCAAAAAAGAGAAGCAAAAAAAAGAGAGAAGAAAGAGAAAAGTATATTTTTTCATAGATTATTTTTTAGTAATTAAATGTTATCACGGTTGTTTTTATTTTACATGAAGCATTTTGTTCAAGAACAATAACTGAACACACATGAGGAATCAAGCGTGATAATCTTTATTCATTTGGATATTTATATATCTTTGTAGTCAAATGACTAGCCATAATTTCCCAAATTTGAGAATCTGTAATTTTTTTTTTTAAAATGAACCTTTTGAGTAAAAAATTTGTATATTAGACTTAAACCCAAATTTTATTTTTACTAATTTAAAAATCAAACTATTTAATATTATGGAACCTCAAAAAACGACAAAAAACTTTTCAGATATGGACACTGCCACTGAAAGAAGTCTTACTATTTCTGAAAAAGAAAAATCAAATGGAATTATTGCCTACATTACTGTTATAGGATTAATTATAGCTTTTGTCCAGAATCAAGAAGAAAAATCAGATTATGTTAATTTTCATGTGCGTCAAATGATAGGTTTGGCTCTTACAGGAATTGCTCTAAGTTGGATTCCTTTCTTGGGTTGGCTTGTTGCTATTGGAGTTATTGTTTTTTGGGTAATTGGACTGATGGGAGCTGTCAATGGCGAGCGCAAACTTATACCGATTGTAGGGGAGCATTTTCAAGATTGGTTTAAAAGTGTAGGAGCTTAGATATTGAGCTATTTGTCTTTCTTGATATAAAAATCTATAAAAAATGACCAATAAATTTATTTTATTGGTCATTTTTTTATGTTTGAAATTATATTATGAATTGATTTTTATTAAAAAATTAAATAAACTGATATTTTTAATTAGCTTTTCTGTTTTACTAGGTTGTAGTTGTTCCTAAAGGTTTTGTTTGAAAAATGAAACCTTGTTCGTTGCTTCGTTCTTCAAAGTCAATTTCTAATCCTATCAGAAATAACATATCTTTTTTTTGATAAATGACTTCTAATTTTTTATTTGTTGTAGTTATTGGATTTTCCAAAAAATAAGATTCATCTTCCTTTTTTTTCTTATCAAAACCTAATCGAAAGTTTACACCACTACATCCATTTCCACCCTGTACTATCAAGCGCAATCCGTATTCTTTGGGAATATTTTTGGTTTCTAAAATAGTTTGGATATGAGAAAAAGCCTTATCAGAAATGGTAACAGGAATCATTTATTTACTATTTTTATTATTAATTAATAATTTTAATTTTTTGAATTGTATTTTTTCTTATTTCAAAACTGGCTTCATCAAAATCTGGTGCGCTCATTTTGGGTTTGAAATTGGTAGAAAATCCATAACCTTCTTTTGGTATTCCCAATATATTACTGTCCATTTGATTATTTTTATTTTCATCATGAAATAAAGCAAAGGCATAATCTCCTAAAGGCAAATCTGTAAATAAGATTGTTGCTTTTTTGTTTTTGATGGTTACTTTTGCTTTTCTGATAGCCTTTGCCTCATCTCTTGGAAAGCCATTTTTGCCTTTAAAGAGAGCTATCATTATTGTTCCATTGTTATTTTTTAAATTTGAAACTTCTACAGTAAGAGTATTTTGAGCAAGCAGCTTTGTTGAAACAACAAAATTAGCGATAAAAATTAGAGCAACGAGTATTTTTTTCATAGTTAAATAAAATTGAGTATGATATTTTTTGATTAATTTATTCGATAATACTCTATTTTTATACCAAATGCTTTGTTTTTAGGAGGATTTATATAATTTTTAGAAGATTTTGTATTAAAGTAATACACTTCCCTCTGCTATTCCAGCCGTTTCGAAAGAAGCCATATTATTTAAAAAATTGACAGCAGACTCTAAAAGAGGGTAAGCAATCGCACAACCAGTTCCTTCTCCCAATCGCATTCCTAGCAAGAGAAGAGGCATAACTCGCAGATGTTCTAGCATATAAGCATGTGCATATTCTTCTGATTGATGAGAAAAAATCATATAATCTTTGCTCTGTGGATAAAGTGCGTGTGCTACTATTGCAGCCGAACTAGCAATAAAACCATCTACCAAAATGACCATATTTTGTTGTGCTGCTTCCAACATTGCACCCACCATGTGAGCAATTTCGAAACCTCCAAAGGTAGATAATACTTCCAGAGGAGTCATATTTTTAGAATATTTTCGGTCAGCTTGTTTTAATAGGGTAAGTTTTTTTTCTATTCCTTTTTCGCTTAATCCTGTACCTGCTCCAACACACTCTGAAAGAGTTAGTCCTGTAAGATGATGCAAAATGAGAGATGCTGAAGATGTATTTCCAATTCCCATTTCTCCAAAAGCTATAATATTTGTTCCTTTTTTTAGAATATCTTTTACCACTTTACTTCCTTGTTTGATACATTGCAGACATTCTTCTTTGCTCATGGCAGCTTTTTCCAAAAAATTATTTGTGCCATACGCTATTTTTAAGTTTAAAAAATTATCTTGTTCTTTATCAAATTCGCCTTTTACACCTGTATCTGCTACGATAAGTTTTATTTTATTTTGATTACAGAAAGTATTGATTGCAGCACCTCCATTCAAAAAATTTTTGACCATCTGATAAGTTACTTCTTGTGTATATTGGCTAACACCACTTTCAGCAATTCCGTGGTCAGCAGCAAAAACGACAAGATGAGGGTTTGTGAGTGTAGGGGAAAGTGTTTGTTGGATAAGCCCAATTTGTAGAGCAACACCTTCTAATCTTCCTAAAGAACCAATCGGCTTTGTTTTTTGATTAATTTTATGTTGTAATTCAGGACGCAAACCCAAAGAAATATCAGAAATGGAGAAGGATAAAGACATAAAAAAATAGATTAAGTAGAAAAGTATTTTGTTTTTCAAAAATACAATACTTTATTTAATTCACAATAAAAATAATGAAAAAGAAGCAGAAGTTATTTTGTGTTTTGGAGTATAAAGGTAATTTTAATTTTTAATGAAAGTTATATAAGGTATAATGTTTGTACGTTGTTGAGGTATTGGAGCAGTTCATTTATATTATTTTTCTACTTTTAAATTTACTTTATTATGCGTTCTATTTGCTTTCGTCTTTTTATTGCTTTTACTTTTTTAGCTTTTTCTGGTGTAGGTACTTCTTGCAATCGTGCAGCTTGTTATGTCAAACCAAAGGAAGCCAAAAAGAAACATGCAAGGTATAATAGCCATCAGTATAAATAATTTTTTTGTGCAAAAAAAAGCCCTTCCAAAAATTAGAAGGGCTTTATAGGTTCGCTACTACTACGTGTGCGAGTTATTTTTTATATTTTTAATGCGATATTATTTTTCTTATTCTTCATACCATTCTCTGAACATCTTAAACCATTTGTCCATTTTTTTGGCTTTATAAACAAAATTGATTGTACCTTCTGCAATTTGTTCTTCATTGTTTCCATCATTATTAGAAAATGCTTTTACAGTCATTTTATAAGTCTGACCTTCTTTAAAACTTGCTTTGTTTTGATACAATGTGTACATAAAAGCATAATCAATGATATTTTCACGAGAAGAAATCATTTGATGACCACTATTATAACAGAAATAATTCATGTTCTTTTTAGCAGAAATCATTTTATTCCATTTTGCAGATGAGTTGCGAAGAGCTACACGGTCGCCTTTTTTGCCATTCATTTCATAGACAAGATTAAACTGACAATCAGAACCACAACTTGTACTTATTCTTTCTTTCAAATAAGCACCTAAGAAAACATCATCTCCCATATCTCTAGTTTTGATAAAGTTTTTTGGGTCTTCTTTTGGCTTATCACCATATTTGTAATTGAAACGAGTATAGCTATCTACAAATACTACTTTGCCTACATTTTCTTTATAGGCTTTGTATTCCATAAGCTGAGCTTGTTTTTTCTTATCTGCTTCTGCAGCTCCTTTGTTCATCATTTGCTCAAATTTTGCTTGCGCAGTTTCGATGTCATAGACCTCTAATTTGGAAGCATCTTTTGCAAAAACATCGTTTACTTTTTCATCTCCTCTAAGAAGGTCTAAATGAGTTGTTTTATTTTCAAGAGCTATCAAAACACCTGGTTCAACTTCTACCATCCAAATAGACTGATAGCTATCATAACGATATACTTTTGTATCTAATTTTTTGCTTTCTTTGTCTTTAAGATAAAAGCCATAACTTTTTCCATCTTTGCTATAATATACACGAAGTTTATTAACAAATTTGTCGCCATCACGCCCTACAAATTTCATTTTCAATGTTTTTTGCTTACGCATTGCTCCCCTTGCATTCTTAAAATCTACACCATCTATAGCAGTATATGTACCCGAAGTACCCGTATCATCTGTAAAATCTTCAGCATACGATTCGGTTGCTTCTTTGGGTTCTTTATTTTGCCCACCACCTTCGGCAGCAGCAGCAGCTTTAGCTAATTTTTCTTTAAGTTTTTTTCCAAATTGTGCATTTGCATCGTTGGATACACCTACTGCACATAGCATTGCCGTAGCAAGAGTAGCTGTTTTGAATAAATTGATTAATTTCATAATAAGTTTTTTAGTAGTACGATATAATTAAAAAATAAATACAGAGTTAAGTTGTAAATTCTGTATGGAAGCTTGATTTTATAAATACTTTGAGAGTTTGATAGTTTTCCCACACATGCTATCATCTACTTCAAAGATAAAATCGCCTTTATTGCCGTTAGGAGAAGTATAAATTTTTCTTCCATTGTTGCAGCTAATACTTGTAGAGCTTCGGTTGTTTAGTGTTACGACACCAGAACCTGTGTGAATACGAATTTTGCTGCCTGTATCATTCAAGAGTTTGAAAGAACTGCCCATCGGAGCTTCAACAGCTTCAATATTGATAGAAGAATCATTATTACTTGCATCTTGATTGCTATTAAAGCTCATCATAAATGCTACTGTCAAAAGTGATAAAAAGAGAGTTTTCATTTGATTTTTTGATTAAAATAAATTGAATAATTTAATAAATGAGATTGGTATTTTTTTATTTTACCAGCCAAAACTGACTGAAGAAGTACGGACACTTATCGAACCTTTAGAGCCTCTTTTGCCATCATAAGAGCGATAATCTTCGTGTTTGCCTCCATTTCCTCCTTGATTGTTAATAGTATAATTGAACGTTCTGACGCTTGAGTCTTTGAGAATTGTAACATCTCCACCATCTCCACCATTTCCACCTCGTGTATTATCTCTGCCATAGCTACCACTTCCTCCCATTAAGTTGAGTGTAAGAGGAGCATTCGGACTCATTTTTAATCTTCTCAAAACCTGTCCCAAACTGGCATCTTTAATTTCTATTTGATTGACTCTATCGCCATTGCTTGTTGTATTTGCTTTTACAGAAACGATTACATCTTTTCCACTTCCTCCTCTATATCCTGCCGAAACAGTCAAATGAACCACTCCACCACGTTCTCCAAAATAATTGACGTGTAAGCCTGTATTGTAATGAACAGGAAGTTTTGAACTCGTTTTGATATTAGATTGGTGTTTGGATTGAACGCTCATCACTACATTATCATTCGGAATTGTATTTGCGTTTTCAGAAATAGTAATAATTTCTTCGCCAAATTCAGCTCCTTTGACAGTAATTTTGAAATCGTCCCAAGGCATTTTTCCACCCAAATTTTTGGTTTTTAATATTTTCCCATTGCTTAAAGTCGCCTGAATGCCATAATTTATCTTTACCAAATGTCCTGTTTCGTTTTTATCGCTAATCCATTTTACGGCAATATTTTTTACACTTTTTCCCTTTAATGAATTTGCCAATGCTTCGGCTGCATCTATTTTAGATTGATTGGCTGCAATTTCTGCACGGTCTTCAGATTGAGCTGCAACCGTTTTGGGAATATAGTATTCAATTTTGCTGATATGTTTGGCGTGGTCTTTATCTACACTTTCATTTTCTGTCAGAATATATTTTATGGTTGCTTTTCCTCCAGACCATTTGATGTAATAAAAATTATCATCAATAAAAACTACTCTATGTTTTTTGTCTTTGAAATAAGCAGGATAAGCTGCCAAATCTGGGTTATAAGCCTCTTCAATTATCCCAGCACGATTGATAATTAATTTTGAAATTTTATTGCCATTTTTTTCAATCGTAATAGGCCAAGGCTTTGATACTTTCTGAAAAATGTATTTGTGATATTTTGGCTCTGTTAGTTTGAAAACATTGAGCGAAGTGCCTGTAAAATCTTTTAATAATTCGTTTTGGCTTTTTTGTGCAAAAGCAACATTAAAAAGTAAAAAGGAGTAAAGGCATAAAAAAAGAAAAGGAATTTTGAATTTTTTGCTTAAATGTCGCATTTTATTAATGGGTTAAGTTAATAGTTGTAGTAGTTTTTTAGCTTTTATCTGTTTGATTATGTTTCAAAACTACGCTATCATCTTGGAAGTACCATGTTTAGTTTCATAAACGGTAGGTTTCATTGCATGAATGGTACAATATTATAATTGACCTATTTTAAGAAAGTGTATATTTGCGAAAACTATTTTTTTAACTACTATTTTATTTTATGAAAAATTTATTCTGCTTGTTTATAGCCAGTTTTCTTATTTCTCAGCTTTTTGCTCAATCAAAAGAGATAGACTCTTTAAACCAATTAATAAAAGGCGCAAAAGGAGAAGAAAAAGCTCAATTATTAGGACAGCTTGCACCAATGCAGTATTTATATTCCACAAAAGACGCTGTTCAGACAACGTATGTTGCTTGGGAGCTTATCAAAAATTCTGAAAATCAAAAATTAAAAGCTAATATTGCAGCCCTACAAACAGGCATACAAGCGAGTGTTTTGCATCAGCATGATAGTTGTATTTTTTGGGCAAAAAAGGCTATTTATTGGCAAAAAGAAATTCAAGACTCATTGGGCTTATCCAAAACATTAAATAATGTGGGAAATAGTTATGGTAGTATAGAACAATACGACAGTGCTATTTTTTATTATTTGGAATCTATGAAAATTGATGAAAAATTAAATTTGCCTAGAGATTTGGTGCATTCGTATGGAAATTTGGGAATGATATATGGAACACTCAAACAGTTTGATTTATCTTTAAAATATCAAAATAAAGCATACCAATTAGCCCAAAAAAATGATTATAAAGGAGAATTACTGCAATTATCAGTAAATCTAGGACATTCGTATCATTTGATTGGAGAGTCAGATTCAGCTATTTATTACATGAAAAAGGCTGTTTTGTCATCTGAAAATCTCAATTCTCAAATTGGTTTGTATCGGTCGCAAACCAATTTGGCAGAATATTATCATTTAAGAAATGAAAATAATCAAGCTCTAAGATATATCAATAAGGCAATGAATATTTTAGAAAAAGAAAATTTCCCAGCGTATTCAGGACATGCATTATACATAAATGCTTTAATTTTGAAAGAAAAAAAACAGTATCAAATAGCAAAAGAAAAAATCTATCAATCTCTTGTTTTTATGCAAGATAATAATAAAGATATAAAAGATAATTATAGCTTGTTGGCAAATATTTATGCGTACCTCAACCAGCCTGATAGTGTAAATATCTATCTAAAAAAACATCATAAAATAACAGATTTAATCAATCAACAGAATGTTTCGAAGGAAATTGCTAAACTCCAAACCAAATACGAAACCGAGAAAAAAGAACAACAAATTAGAGATTTAGAAAAACAAAAAACGATTGATAAATTAGAAAATCAAACAAAAATTGCTTCTCTTCAAGCCCAGCGTTCGATTTTGGGATTGATTCTTTTAGCTCCTATTTCTTTGCTTGTTGGTGGTGGTTGGTATGTCAATCGTCGTCGTTTGCACTTAAAATTAGAAGCCGAACAAAAAGAGAGAGCCAAACAGTTGAGCGAACTCAAAGCAATTCGTTCTCAAATGAATCCTCATTTTATTTTTAATGCACTCAATTCTATTCAAGATTTTATTATGCTTTCTGAAAAAGAAAATGCACAACATTATTTAGGCAAATTTGCAACGCTTATGCGTGGTTTTTTAGATTCCTCTTCCAAAGCCAAAATTAGCCTAGAAAAAGAATTGCCTTTATTAAAATCGTATATCGAATTGGAAGGGCTGCGTTTGGGCGAAGAGTTTGAGTATCAAATTATTTTTAATAAAATAAATGAAGATGATTTAGATGAAATTGATGTTCCTCCTCTCTTGATTCAGCCTTATTTGGAAAATGCTTTTAAGCACGGATTTTTACACAAAACTGGAGATAAAAAATTGATTTTAGAGTTTTCTGAAATAGAAAAACAAAATCAAAATTTCCTTGAATTAAAAATTATTGATAATGGAGTAGGAAGGCAAAAATCAGCCGAAATAAATGCAAGAAAATCAAAAGTACATCAATCTTTTGCAACACAGGCAATAAATGAACGATTAGAAATCTTGAAAAAACAATCAAATTCAAATAAAAATATTGAAGTAGAAATAAATGATTTGAAAGACAATCAAGGAAATGCAAAAGGAACAGAAATTATAATTTTGATTCCTATAAATAATTATTAATCTCCTAAAATAAAAACCATGTTATCATATTATAAAATTGGATTATTTTTTTTATCATACATACTATTAATATCTTCTAGTTTTGCACAAAATCAAAATGTATCCCTCAAAGAAATCGATGATAATTTATTGATATTGAATGATGGTTTTATAAGAAAAGAGCCAAAAAAAGCTCTTGAAATAGTAGAAAAAATGTTGAATTTGGTAAATAAAAAGGAAGACAGAGAAAGGAAAATCAAATTTTTATCGAAAAAAACATTTGTTCATCTCCAATTAAATGAAAATCAAAAAAGTATTGTGAATGCAGATTTAGCTATAAAATTGATTAAAAATCATAAAATAAACCACAGTTTAGTTCAATTTTACACACATAAAGGCACAGCACTAACACGGTTAGGAGAAGTAGATGCAGCATTGATTACTTTAGATTCTGCACTACATCATTTAGATACAGCTCCTAAGAATAAAATAAACTCTATTAGTTATCAAATATATTATTTAAAAGGTAGAATCCATGATAGAAAAGGAAATATGGAACAAGCTGTAGAGGATTATTTAGAAGCAATGAAAGTAGCCAAAAAGATGAAATCAAAGCGAAAACTAGCTAATATATTATATGATTTGGGCTATGTACATAATGCACAAAAAAACTGGACTAAGGCAATAGAATGTTATGAGGAAAGTTTGAAACTCAGCACTCAAGTACAAGATACCCTGTATATGCTTTTTAATCATGTTTTTATTGCAGGCTCATATATGGAACAAGAAAAGTTAGTGAAAAATGAAAATGATTTTTTAGAAAAAGCACATGAGCATTTGGAAGAAGCCCTACAACTTTCTCAAAATGAAACAAATAACACACCTTATGAATTAGAACTTATTTATTTTGAATTTTCAAATTATTATCAAGCATTAAAGGACTATGAAAAAGCGATTGAATATATTTATAAAAGCAGAAAATACAGTGAAAAAATACAAAATAAAGAAACATTAGTAGCAAATTACACACAAGCTGCTGATTGTTATTTCGATGATAAAAATTATCAAAAAGCAATGCAAGAAATAAAACAAGGAGTTTCTTTGGCAAAAGAAATAAAAACATTTTATCATTTGATTGAACTCTATCAGTTAGCTGCCAAAACAACTGAAAAGCAGAATAAAATAAAAGAATCCTATCAATACTATAAAGAATATTCTATTATAAAGGATAGTATTTTTGATGAAAAGAAGACAAATCAAATAAATGAGCTTCAAACCAAATACGAAACCGAGAAAAAAGAACAACAAATTAAGGATTTAGAAAAACAAAAAACGATTGATAAATTAGAAAATCAAACAAAAATTGCTTCTCTTCAAGCCCAGCGTTCGATTTTGGGATTGATTCTTTTAGCTCCTATTTCTTTGCTTGTTGGTGGTGGTTGGTATGTCAATCGTCGTCGTTTGCACTTAAAATTAGAAGCCGAACAAAAAGAGAGAGCCAAACAGTTGAGCGAACTCAAAGCAATTCGTTCTCAAATGAATCCTCATTTTATTTTTAATGCACTCAATTCTATTCAAGATTTTATTATGCTTTCTGAAAAAGAAAATGCACAACATTATTTAGGCAAATTTGCAACGCTTATGCGTGGTTTTTTAGATTCCTCTTCCAAAGCCAAAATTAGCCTAGAAAAAGAATTGCCTTTATTAAAATCGTATATCGAATTGGAAGGGCTGCGTTTGGGCGAAGAGTTTGAGTATCAAATTATTTTTAATAAAATAAATGAAGATGATTTAGATGAAATTGATGTTCCTCCTCTCTTGATTCAGCCTTATTTGGAAAATGCTTTTAAGCACGGATTTTTACACAAAACTGGAGATAAAAAATTGATTTTAGAGTTTTCTGAAATAGAAAAACAAAATCAAAATTTCCTTGAATTAAAAATTATTGATAATGGAGTAGGAAGGCAAAAATCAGCCGAAATAAATGCAAGAAAATCAAAAGTACATCAATCTTTTGCAACACAGGCAATAAATGAACGATTAGAAATCTTGAAAAAACAATCAAATTCAAATAAAAATATTGAAGTAGAAATAAATGATTTGAAAGACAATCAAGGAAATGCAAAAGGAACAGAAATTATAATTTTGATTCCTATAAATAATTATTCTTAACAAAATATTTATGGAATTTATATTTTTTATCATCTCTTTACAAATCCTTGTTATTCTACCTAATAAAAAGGAGGTTGATAAGTAGTTTGTTTTCTAAATCCATTTGCAATCAAACCAGTGTACAAAATAACTTTTATACAAAAAGGATTGTTTTTTGTATCCTATAAGCGACCTTGCCATTTGGTGGCTATGGTAAAATACCCTTGATTTTATCACCCATATCTAGTACCACAACAAAATTTACAACTTAATAAAATTATGAAAGCGATAATTATAGATGATGAATTGAGAGCAAGAAGAATCTTAAAAACTCTTTTGACAGAACATTGCCCTCAAATAAATATTGTTGGAGAAGCTGCCAACGTTCCTGATGCTGTTCAATTAATTCACAAAACAAATCCAGATATTGTTTTTTCAGACATCGAAATGCCTGAATATTCGGGTTTCGAACTCCTAAAATTTATTACAAATATTGATTTTGCTCTCATTTTTGTAACAGCGTATCAAGAATATGCTATCCGTGCTTTTGAGGTGTCGGCAGTAGATTATCTTTTGAAACCTTTAGAGGTAGAGTTGCTCAAAAAAGCAGTCGAAAAAGTCGAAAGACAGCTAATATCTTCAAATAATATAGAAAATAATCAAAAAATAGAAACCTTGAGAGAAAATCTCAAAGGCGAATATATTACTCGTTTTGCCTTACCAATGGCAGACGGACTTATGTTTGTAGAAGCCGATGATATTATGTATTTGATTGCAGAAGGCTCTTATACTGAAATTATTTTTTCAGATAAAAAAAGGGTTCTGATTACCAAAAAAATAAAGTATTTTGAAGAAAATTTGCTACACCCTTGTTTTTTTCGTTCGCATCGTTCGTATATTGTCAATCTAAACAAAATTAGTCAGTATATCCGAACAGGAAATTATATTATAATGGACGACGGATTTAAGGCAAGTTTGGCAAGAGATAGAAAAGAAGAGTTTTTGAAAATTTATAGAGGATAACTTTATCTTACAACTAGGCTGTTCAGAATTTGATTATTTTTTCATGTAGTTTTATAATTATGATTTTCAAAAATAGAGGATATTTTAACTGCAGGATAGCCAAACTGCCAAGAAAAAGAAATTTAATTATTTGCACCTAAAAATGTATCTTGTCTAAGTCTGTACCAAAGATTTGACTGAAATAAAAACGCAAAATGGCTATTTTATTTTGTTAGGTGTAATGCTTTTAATAACTTTAGGAATTGTTTTTTATTTTAAACGAAAAAAATAGTTTTAGGAATTAAAATAGAAATAAAATTGTATTTTGTTTTCACTTAGAAATAGGAATTAAATAAATTGCTATTTTCAAATTTTAATTGTTTCTTATCATTAATCACTAATAATTTATAGTTAGTACATGTCACATTTAGAAAATCTTCAAGACACTATTTCGGAGCTTCAAACACAAAGCAAAACCCTAAATTCTTTGACAGAAGTGTACGCAAAAGCCGAAAAAACAGAAGAAAATTATAGACAAAACTTGGAGCTTTTCGAAAAATTGCGCCTACAATTAGAAAGTTATGAAAACCTGCTTGACCAAAAAATAATTTCTATTTCTAAGCAAAATACAGATTCGGTTTCGGCACTTCAAAAAACCAATCAAAAAATAGAACATGCTGAAAGCCAAATCAAACAAACCAAAAGTGATATTGATGAGCAAGGTGCGTCTATTGAAGCAAATCTAAAGGAGGTAAAATCTCAAAATAAGGCGTTTTACGAACAAACACAGGATTTGTTAGTCCAAAAAACAGACAGCCTAAATGCAAGCCACGAAAAATTTTATTTAGAAACGACTGAAAGAATACAAAACCGTTTGGCTGCGCTTACCCAAAAAAATGAAGATTTTTATTCGCTTACTTCGCATACTTTAGCGACACAACTGGAAAAAGTAGAACAACAAACAACAACTTTCTATGAGCGTTCGACAGAAGGAATTAGAAATAATTTATCAGATTTTGCTGTACATACCAAGGAAAGAGATGAAGAATTGGAAAAAATGCTAGTCTTGAAAGTAGATACTATTCAACAGGAAAATAAAGCTCTTTTTATTCAAGTAAATTCACTTTCTGAAAAATTAGAAAAAACATACGACCAGTTTAAAACGCTTTTGGGCAAAATAAGCGAGTTTCAAATGCAATTTGATACTATTAAAATAAATCTAGAAAATCAAGAACGAGAAATTTATAATCAGTCTGAACTTCTAAAAGAATCACAAAATAGTTTACAAGAAAATCAGAAAAATCAATTTGATACTTTTGCAGATTATCAAAAAAAGGTACTAAAATTTATTTATGATAATCAAAGACAAGAATTTAAAGAAATAAAACAAAATATAGAAAATAAATTTGAATTACAAAGTGAAGGCTACAACCAAAATCAAATTAAACTAGAACAAGAAATTGATAGACAACAAAAAAACCAACTTATTTCGCTTCAAAATGCTCAAAATGAAGCTATTACTCCAATAAGAGAGCAAATATCAGAGGAACTAAATTTGCAAAAATCAAAAATAGATAAAATTTCTACGTTTCAAATCATTACCTTTGTCGGAATGCTAATTAATTTGGCTTTACTTATTTATTTGCTAATAAAGTAGCCGACAGCTTCCAAGCTGTCGTACAACAATTTTTTTGTATATTGAATACCGATAGCTTGGAAGCTATCGGCTACGTAGAAAATGAATTACATCGGCTCAAAACTTCGTCTTTCAAGTTGGATAATAGAAATTATTACGAAAGAATATCAAAAGATAATTCCATCAAAATCACTTTCAGAAACTATTTTTGCAGAGCTTTTTGCAGGAACAGGAATTATTAGTAGAAAGTTAAAACCTTATACAAAACAGATTATTACAAATGATTTGGAGGCGTATAGCTATGTTTTACTCAAAAATTATATAGGAAATACAAAAGAAATTCCGAGTGAAAGAATTATTTCTTTTATGGAAGAATTGAATAATTTGTCTATAAAAAATCAAGGAAATACCAAACAAAACAATTTTGTCTATCAAAACTACTGCGAAGGAAGTGGAAGCAAACGGCTTTATTTTTCTGATGATAATGGAAAAAAAATTGATGCAATTAGACAAAAAATAGAATGTTGGAAAATAAATAAATTTGTTTCTCAAAGTGAGTATTATTTTCTTTTAGCTTCTTTATTAGAAAGTGCTGACAAGGTAGCCAATACAGCTTCTGTTTATGGTGCATTTTTGAAGCAACTTAAAAAATCGGCTCAAAAAAATCTTGTTCTTTCTCCTGCACATTTTTCAGCAACTCAAAATCAAGAAAATCAAATTTTTAGAGAAGATGCAAATACATTAATCAAAAAAATAAAAGGTGATATTTTGTATTTAGACCCACCCTACAACGCTCGTCAGTACGGAGCAAATTATCATCTCTTGAATACGATTGCGCTCTATGATAATTTTGAGCCAAAAGGAAAAACAGGTTTGAGAGAATATGAACGCTCAAAATATTGCCAAAAAAAGGAAGTAGAAACTGTCTTTGAAGAGTTAATCAAAAATGCAGATTTTAAATTGATTTTTTTGAGCTACAATAATGAAGGTTTGATGAGCTTAGAAACTATCAAAAAAATAATGAGTAAATATGGTGCTTATTCTTTACAAAAAACAGAATACCAGCGTTTCAAAGCCGATAAAGACCAAAATAGAGAACACAAAGCCAACGCAACTATGGAATATTTGCATATTTTGAGGAAGTGATAGTTTGAGTAAATTAGCTTTTTTGAGAGAGTATAATTTTTTCTTTTAATTCCTCAATTTTTAGTTTTTCAGATTTGATTATTTGTACATCTGAATTAAGACTAAAGAGCCTATTGCTATTTTCTTCTTTTTTTGTTTGAATTACAATCTTCAAATTATATTTTTTTCGCTTACAAGCCTTTTCTAGTTTTTCTATGGCATCATCTAGGGTTTCATGTTTGCTTTGAATTTTGACAGGAACAGGTTTGTTATTGAGATGGTTTTTCAAAAAACCGTCAATACCTATATTTCTCTGTACGGCAATGGCATTGATGCTGTTTAGGAGTGCTATTTCATAATCAGATTTTTCAAGATAGCTATCCAAACCTTTGTTTAGGAGGGCAGAATCTGTAATAATCATTTCTTCTAATCTTTTATCTGCAAGTTTGACGGCATCATCAGAAATGTCTATTCCTATAAAATTTCTGTTCATAGATTTTGCAGCAACACAAGTTGTTCCACTTCCACAAAAAGGGTCAATCACTAAATCTTGTTCATCAGTAACTATTTTGATAATTTGCTTTAACAATAAAACAGGTTTTTGCGTAGGATAACCTACTCTTTCTTTTGCTTTTGGATTTAGATACGGAATTTGCCAAATATCAGACAAAGGAACTCCTTTTTTTGCTTTACCCAATACTACATTTCCATTTTTGTCTGTTTTGTAAACTGACTTTCCGTTTGATGTTTTTTCTCTATCTTGTAAAATTTGGTCAATATTAGTGGTGGGGGCATAATCGGTATAATATTGATTAAACTTGAAATCCTTAGTTTTCGAATAGAAGTAAATATTTTGATGAGAATTAAGCAATCCTTTTTTTGAATTAGACCACCTTTTATAGCTCCAAATTATTTCACTTCTAAAATTTTTCATTCCAAAAACTTTATCAAGTGTTACACGAATATAATGTGAAGCAATTTTATCACAATGAAGAAATACACTTCCAGTGCTTTTTAATACTCGTTTGCATTCAATTAGACAAGACTCAATCAAAGTCAAATAATCTTCTAATGACTCCCAGTTGTCACTAAACTCATATTTTTTACCTTCATTTCGAGTAACTAATGAATGTTTTTTTTGTGTAAAAAAAGGAGGGTCAAAATAGACTAAATCAACAGTATCAGATTCTATTTCTTTTAGTTTTTCTATACAGTTTCCTTTGTATATTTTATTTGGCTTCATCTTCTTTGGTATTTTCTTGTACGATTTTGGTTAGAATTTCTTTCAAATCATAACCAGTATAATTTTTAATAAACTGCCAAGCATCTTCGCCTCCATAATATTGCCCTTTTAACCCTTTATAAATAGTTTTTAATGTTTCTTGAATGCGAATAGCTTGTTCTCTTTGAGGATAATAAAACATCACACGAATAGGAATATAACCTTGGCTTTCGATTGACTTTACCCTTGCATGTTCTTTGGTTATGTGGTCGCCATCTGTTGTGGCATCTCTCCATTTAATCTCTATTGCATTTTTATCATCTAAAAAATCAATTTCAAAAGTTTTGGGTTTTTGACCTTGATTATTTGGAATTATTTTTTTCCCTCCATTAATATTCTTGAATTTCAAACACAAAGAAGCAGCTTCTTCAAGAAAAGAACCAGCATATTTATAAAGAAACCTACCTGTATTTTGATATTCGTCTATTAATCGCCCTTCTTTTAGAGAAACGCCAAGAACTTTATAAATTAAATAATGAGAATTATCATCAGCTTTCATCTCTTCTTTGCGAGCTTCTATCTTCAAATTTAAGTTAATAGCATATTTTTTGGCAAGGGTATTTATTTTTTCTGTTAATAAGTCATATCCTTTTCCTTCTTCTATTACTTGAGTTATTTTCTGAATTTGATATTGCTTTATCTCTTCTAACAGTTTCTTTTTTGTTTTTTCTTCTGTGTTTAATCCAATACTTTTGCAATATTGTACTAATTCAAGTTTATTTAATCGTTCAATTTTAATCATTTGTGTAAGAATATAAAGTATAAAAAAATATCAAACTTTCAAAACCTCTTCGCTATCTTCTTTATCTTTAGCTAGTTGTATTTTTAGTTCTTCTAAAGAATTGTATTTTTCTTCTTCTCTCAAAAATTTCACAAACTGTAAAGTCAAATCTTTTTCATAAATATCTTTGTCAAAATCAAAAATATTTACTTCAATGGTTTGTTTGAGGTTTTTTCCTATGGTTGGGCGTACTCCAATACTTAACATTCCACCATAATATTCGTATTTATGAAAAATTCGAACAGCATAAACTCCTTGTTTTGGAATGATTTTGTGCTTATAATTTAGCTTTAAATTTGCAGTTGGATAACCTAGTTTTCTACCAATCTGTTTTCCTTTTATGACTTTTCCAGTCAATGAAAATTCGTATCCTAAAAGCTCGTTTGCTGTTTCGATGTCGCCATCAAAAAGAGCCTTTCGGATTCTTGTGCTGCTGATTGCATTCTCATCGATGTCTTGTCTTGAAATTTCTTCTACCTTAAATCCAAATCTATCTTCATTTTCTTTAAGATAATCAAAACCACCTTCTCTATTTTTTCCAAAACGATGGTCATAACCAATCACAAACTGACGAGTTTGTAATTTTTTTTGAATAATTCTTTTAATAAAATTCTCGGAAGAAGTAGAAGCAAAACGCTTATTAAAAGGAATTATGCACAGGTGGTCAATTCCCAAATCTTCCAACAAAATTGCTTTTTCTTCTAAAGTAGTCAAAATTTTTAAATCCTTTTGTTCTGGAAAAAGCACCAAACGAGGGTGAGGGTGATAGGTCAAAACAACGGTTTGAGCATTGGGAGTACGTTTTTTGAGGTCGACAACGTGTTGAATAATTTTTTGATGCCCTAAATGTACGCCGTCAAACGTTCCACTTGTCAGGATTGTATGCTGGAGTTGAGGAAACTCTGAAACCTTACGGTAAATTTTCATCTAGGAAAAAACAGATTTATAATAGAAATTTGGAAATTAAAAACAAAGATAAAGTATTTGATTACGAATTAAAAGTAAGAATCTAAAGTTGGTAACTAAAAGAAGTTTTTTTTCGTTAGGCAAATACTTTTACAAACTTTCAAATAAGATTGAAATTGTGTACTTTTATAATAAATTAATCTGAAAGAACAGAGAAGAACGGAAAAGAATAAATTAATAATACAATGAAATTAGACGAAGCAAAAGAAAAATTTATTCAAGCATGGGGTGTTTTGGGTACAAGCTGGGGAATTAGCCGAACAATGGCACAAGTTCATGCACTTTTGTTGGTGTCCTCACAACCTCTTAGCGCACAAGAAATTATAGATACATTATCCATCTCTCAAGGAAGTGCAAATATGAATTTGAGAGCCTTAATTGATTGGCAGCTCATCGAAAAAATAGTGAAAATAGGAGAGCGAAAAGAATATTTTTCTGCCGAAAAAGACATGTGGGAAATCACAAGACGAGTAATGAGAGAACGCAGAAAACGAGAATTAGAACCCATCTTGAAAATGCTAGAAGATGTCAAAACCATCGAACTTTCAGAAAAAGACAAAAAAGAAATAGAAACAAAAGAAGAAATAGAACAAAAAAATAAAGAAATAAAAGAATTTAAGGAAATGATGCAGCAAATTGATTCTTTTGCCAACCGTGCCGAAAAAGCATTAGATGTGATGATAAAAGCCTCCGAATCTAAGATTGTTGAGCGTTTTTTGAAATAGCTTTTTACTTTTTAAAGAATAATTATGACTTTAAAATTTTGAAAATTATTTTCTAACTTTATTCTCTATTCCTAAACCAAAAAGAGCAAAATCATATTTTACGGGGTCATTTTTATCAAATAATCTTAGATTTTGTGTTAGTTCTTCGGCTGCTTTCCAATCTGAAATAGTACGTTCCATAAGCCCTAATTTTTTACTTTCTCTTTCTACATGAATATCTAACGGACAAATCAAAATAGAGGGCGAAATAGTTTTCCAAATACCAAAATCAACTCCTTTATTATCTCTTCGAACCAACCAACGCAGATACATATTCAATCTTTTGCAAGCCGATTTTCTGATGGGTGTGCTGATATGTTTTTTGGTTCGGTGTGGTGCATAATCTACATCAAAAAAGGCTGTATGAAAATGAGCTAAATTGTCTTTTTGAGTTTCTTTTGAAGAAAAAAGAATTTCTAAAGAATCATTTTTTTGATAAAATCGTTGTAAAAAATCTAAAAAATAAAGCAAATCAGTAGCATTAAATGTTCGGTGTTTAAATTCTTGAAACCCTATTTTTTTTATGTCTGAATCGGTATAATTTAAAATAAAATCGTGAGGCGAATTGTCCATCAATTCCATTAATAAATTACATTTGTTTATAATTGTTTTTCGTAATCCCCACGCCAAAACAGCAGCAAAAAGAGCCGAAATTTCAATATCTTGTTTTTTTGTGAATCTATGAGGAATTTGAATAGGGTCATTTTCTATAAAATCAAGATGATTGTATTTTTGATATTTTTCTTCTAAGAAATCTTTTGTTTTTTCGAAGTTTTTGGAATTTAATTTTAGCATAGAAATATGAGTGTAATGTCTTTATTTGTTAGAGTACTGGACATGAGTTAAAAAGTTGTTGGTGTCGCTACGCTAAAACACCAACGAACGGTGTTTTTCCCTGTTCTGTGACTCACAGAACAGCAAATACATCTAGTGTCCAGTACTCTATTTATTTGTAGTTTTGTATTTTTTTCTGTTATCTCAAATTGAATATTATTTTTGGTTAAAAAGCATCTAAAGGAGCATTTTCATCAGTATAAAAATCGCCACCAAAATTAGTTCCACCTCCATTTTTTTCGATAAGTTTGGTATAAAGAATAAATGTAGCTGCAAAACTAAGAGGAAGGGTAATTATTAATCCTAATCCTAAAAATAGTAAGCCAACAAGATTTAATAATGAAAAAGCCAGTACAAATCCTAAAATTCCTATAAAATTTGCAATTACAATTTTTCGACTTAATTCCATAGCTGACCAAAAATTCATTTTGGCTATGACAATCAAGATAGGCGTGAAAATATATAAAGTAAAAACAAGAAAAGAGGGAATAGCAAAAATAAAATAGAAAACAACAGTAAAGGTTTCGTAGGTATTTGTATCAAAAATATCAACTGTCTTATTAATTTCAAATTCTTGAGCTAAAAAAAATACAATTAAAAATGGAATAAGCAATATAATAAAAACCACAATTTGATATAAAGCAAGCTGTCCAGTATGATTAAAACCATCAAATAAATTTTGAAATGAAACTCTTTCTTTTTGATAATTTTTTTCAAAATAGGAATAAAAACCAGCTAAAAGAGCTGAAATTAGAGTCAAATTTACGATTGTACCCACCAAATAACCAAGTTGTCCTAAAAAATTGACAACTTGAGGAGTAATAAAACTAAGTGTCAGATAAGAAAACAGACACAAAAAAGTATAAGAAATAAGTTGCCCTAGATGAGATTTTACCAAATTCCAAGCAATATTCAATGTATCCTTAAATTCGACACTATATCCATGGGTGCGAAGGGTCGCAAATTCATCAGTGGGAGTGAGTCCGACAGGATTGTGAGAAAGGTTTTCTGCAGTATAAGATGCTGATTCGGTTTCCATATCTTTTGTTTGATTGAAGTTTGTATTTTTAATAAAAGTACATAAATATTTTTTCTTTAAAAGATTAATTTTATAAGTTGTTGTAGGTTTTTTTAGTTGTGAAAACACCAAATTATTTTTTTAGATTCATTTTGTGTAGTTGTTTAGAACCAAACACCTACGAAAAATTAATCGTGATAACCTTTAATAGAAAAATAAATTTCAAACTTTTTCTTGTAAAAACTCTTTCCTTGTTATATATTGCTATACAACAAAAGCAGATACATTTTTTAAACCTTGTTTTGGGTATTTGCACCAATCACAAAAGACACATTTTTATGCCAAAAAAAATCCTTATTATAGATGATGAAGCTGCCATTCGTCATACGCTCCGAGATATTTTGGAGTACGAAAAATATGAAATAGATGAAGCCAAAGACGGACAACAAGGTTTGGATATGTTGCTCATCAATAATTATGATGTCGTTTTGTGCGACATCAAAATGCCAAAAATGGACGGTATAGAAGTGTTACAAAAATCTGCCGAACTAGGTAGAGAAAATGCTTTTATAATGATTTCGGCACACGGAAATATCGAAACGGCCGTCGAATGCACCAAAAAAGGAGCGTTTGACTTTATTGAAAAACCACCTGATTTGAATCGCCTTTTGGTTACCATTCGTAATGCAATGGAAAAAACTCAGCTTGTTACCGAAACCAAAACACTCAAGAAAAAAGTACCCAAAACGATAGATATTATTGGAGAATCACAAGCGATTCATGATGTAAAAGAAACTATCGAAAAAGTTGCGCCTACCGATGCTCGTGTTATGATTACAGGACCTAATGGTTCTGGTAAAGAATTGGTAGCTAAGTGGTTACATGAAAAAAGTGAGCGTTCGGCGCATCTTTTAGTAGAGGTAAACTGTGCTGCCATTCCTTCCGAACTTATAGAAAGTGAGCTTTTTGGACATGAAAAAGGTTCTTTTACGTCGGCTATTAAGCAGCGAATTGGAAAGTTTGAATTGGCTGATAAAGGAACATTATTTCTTGATGAAATTGGAGATATGAGCCTTTCTGCACAAGCGAAAGTTTTGCGTGCCTTACAAGAACACAAAATTACTCGTGTAGGAGGAGATAAAGAGATTAAAGTTGATGTTCGTGTGGTGGCTGCGACTAATAAAAATCTAAAAGAAGAAATAAAAAATGGAAATTTTAGAGAAGATTTGTATCATCGCTTGGGAGTAATTTTGATAAAAGTTCCTGCTCTCAATGAACGTAAAGATGATATTCCTTTATTAGTTGAGCATTTTTTAGACCAAATTGCGACCGAATATGGTGAGCCAAAAAAGAAAGTTGATGCAGCAGCTTTGAAAGAATTGCAAAAAAATGATTGGACTGGCAATATTCGTGAACTCCGAAATGTAGTCGAAAGACTTATCATCATGAGTGGCAAATCAATTACAGTCAATGACGTTAAAAAACATGCTTAAAAAATCATGAATTGTAATTTATAAAAGAATATTTTATTTCTAGAGCTAAAAAAATCTTATAAAAAATCCTATAAAAATAAATTTTGTAGGATTTTTTAGTTTACTGTTTCAGTAATTTCATCATTTTTGAGAACATTAGAAGTATTATCTTTTGATGGAAGTGTAAACCAAAATGTTGTACCTTCATTTTCAACACTTTGAACACCTATTTTTCCTCCATTTTGTTCTACAAATTCTTTACAAATAATTAGCCCCAAACCTGTTCCTTTTTCGCCTTCTGTGCCTTTTGTAGAGTATTTATTATCTAGTTTGAAGAGTTTTTGAGAAACTTTTTTTGGCATTCCTATTCCTGTATCAATTACTGATATTTTTGTAAAATTTGTTTCTTTCCCAGCTTCATTTATTTCTATTTCTGCTTTTATTTTTATTTTTCCTTTTTTTGGTGTGAACTTAATAGCATTCGAAACCAAATTTCTCAAAATTGTAAAAGTGGCATTTTCATCAGCAAAAATAACTTTATTTTCTATATCAATACACGCTGTATCAATTTCTTTTTCTTTTATTTGGGGCAATAATATTTTATACATTTTATTAATTACAACCTTTAATTCTATGTTTTTGGGTTCTAAAGCAACGGCTTTCATTTGGATTCTTGACCATGACAACAAATCTTCCAAAAATTTGTACAAATTATTTAATGTCCTTTCTTGGTCAGCAGCCATATTAATTATTTCTTCTTTCGAAAGTTTTTGACCAAAGGTAGAAATAAGATGAGAATATCCTTTTAAAGAATTGAGAGGGCCTTTGAGGTCGTGGGCAACAATAGAAAAAAAACGGTCTTTTGTTTTATTAATAGCATTAAGTTCTTCTTTTGATGCTAAAAGTTGTTGGTTCATTGATTGCAATTCTTGATTTTGTTTTTTAATAGAATCACTTTGTTTTTTGAGTATTTTTTGAGTATTTTTTCCAAAACGATAACGGTTATAAATCAAAAAGGCAACAATTCCTAAAGCAATAATGATTGTCAATCCAATCATATTAAATTTTTGCGCCCTTTCTACTTTTGCTTTTTGTTCAAGTTGTTTTTCACGTTGGTTAAGCTCCAAAACATCAATTTCTTGTCGATGGCGTTCTTGTTCGAACTGCATTTGTAGGCTATTTATTTTGCGAATAGAAACCTCATTATGAACAGAATCTTTATATATTAAATATTTTCTATAATAACTTAAAGCCAGCTTATCTTTCTGATTTTTTTCATACAGATTTGCAAAAGCAAAATAAACTTGTTTGTATAATAAATTATTATTTAAGGATAAAGCTGTTTTTTCGGCTCTTCTCAAAAATAACTCTGCTTTATCATAGGCTTTTTCAGCACTATAAATATTTCCCAAACGAATAGAAAGCAAAATAGCTTGTTGTTCTTGGTCTAACTGTTCGGCAATTTGTAGTGCTTCGAAAGCATATTGTTTTGCCAAAATATAATCATATTTGGTAAAGTATAATTCTGAATATAAATTATAGGTTTCCAACAAACATCTTCGTTTTGATTTTCCTGTACAAGATTTTTCTGATTTTTGAAGATACAACAAAGCTGTATCATATTCTTTGATAGCTAAAAATATTTTTGCAAGTCCTTGTGCAGCAGTTGCTTGTGTTTTTTTTCTTTCGTCTAATTGGTCTTTCTGAATACTATTTTCTTTATTTGCCAAGTTTAATAATTCTTCATAATAATATTGTGCTTCTTTATATTGTTGGCTTTCAAAGTAGAGATTGGCAATGTTTTCATAAAAATCTTCTTTAGTTAATAATGGGTTTGAATAATTTCGCCACACTTCAAATGCTTTCAAATAACTATTCAAAGCCTTTACTTTATTTCCTGTTTGGTCATAAATTTTGCCTAATTGATGGTGCAAAAAGGGAGGAGGTATTTGTTTTTGTTCCAAAAAAACTGAAATTTGATATTCTATAATTTGGGAGGCTTTTAAGTGTTTGCCTTTGGCTTGCAAAACTTGTGCATATTGATAAACTGAAATAGCAGAAAGATGATTAGCAGAAAGATTTTTGCCCAACTCATATCCTTTTTTTCCATATTTATATGCCATTGCATTATCATTTTTGATGGCTCTAATTACGATAGAATTATAAATGGCAAGTTTGGTTGTGTCTTCTTTTTGGTGCAATTCTAAGGCATGAATAAGGCTATCCAATTCTTTTTCGTTTTGGTTGTAGGCAAATGTGTGAAAAAGACTACCATAAACCAAAATGACTAATAAATATTTTAACCCATTTTTTAAAAAATAAAAATGCTGTTTAACTTTGTTAGAATAATAAAAATAGTATGGATTAAAATAATTCATAATTAAAAGTAAAAAATAAAATGTCTATTATTTATTAAAAAGGTAAATTTTGGATTTGCATTTCAATGCCGTTGTTGGTGTTTTAGCGAAGCGACACCAACAACCAAATGACTTATCATACTTTTTACAACACCACCTTTATTAAAAAGGTAAATTTTGGATTTGCATTTTTAAAAAGTGACCTATTGGCAAATCTATTCATTTATTTTTTCATGAACAAACTGTATAATATCTGGAAAAAAGGATAAAAAATCAGCCTCAATTACAGAATAATTTTGTTTTAAAAAATCAAAAGATTCGTGCAAATGTGTTGCATATTTTGCTCTCCTAGATAGCCCATTGAGTGATTGTTCCATTCCATATAAAGTTGCATAATGTGTGAGCCAATCTTGTTCTTTCATTTTCAAAAAAACATGTTGTGCTGCGAGTGGCAAAATGTCATAATTTTTTTCTAAAGTTTGATAAATAAAAGGCGAAAATTCAGATAAATTATCATATTTATAAAAATTTTTTCCCAAAAAATGGTCATAATAAATATCTGTAATTACAGGAGCATATTTTCCAAAATCAGCATGCAAACGTTTGTTGGTTTGTAAAACAATAGGGTGTTGGTCAGTAAAAGTATCAATATTGCGATGTAACAAAATTCCTTTTGCTATCTCTTCTGGATAATTTTTGTATTTGTTTCCTCTTACAAAATCGCCCAAAAAATTACCTACAATTATATTTTCTATTTTATGAGATAAAAAAAAATGAGCCAAAAAGTTCATATAAAAAAATAAAATATCAGAACTATAATAAATGTTATCACGTTTTTAAGGAACTGAACCCACATGAAAAATTAATTGTGATAACCTTTAATTAAATATAAAGTTCTCTAATATAAACAAAAAAACGGTAATTGGGTCAAAGAGAGCCATAAAATAAAAAAAAAGTCTATCTATTTTTTGTATAAAAAACTAGATAGACTTTTTTAGAATAAAAAATTAGGAATTATTTTTTGCCATTTTGTTTGGATTGTTCGAAAGCAACCTCACGAAGTGCAGCCAATGATTTTGCTCCAGAAGCTCCATCTATTGCTTTGATAGCCAATTCTTTAGCTTCTTTTAATGCACTTGTCAGTTGAGTATTTAGAAGTTGTATCTGCTCATTTTGTTGTGTGATTTTTCCAGAAAGAGCATTGATTTGGCGTTCAGCAATACGCTTTTTGCCTTCATTTTCTTTTGCCAACAAGTTTGATTTTGCTTTGTTATCTCTCTGAATCGCAGCCTTTGTGCTTTCATAGGCTCGTTTGGTTTCGTTATCCAGTTTTTTGGGAAGCTCTTCAGATTTTTGAGCTGCTTTTTCGTAACTATCTTCTTTTTCAGCCAATAATTTTTCACGCAAATTCCATTCTTTTTGTTGCTCTTCTTTAAATTTCTCTAATTCTTCATTACGACTTTTAGCAACCTGAGCAGTTTCATCTTTTATCTGCTGACGGTTAAGATTTTTCTCATATTGATATGTTTCATTTTCTCTGTCCAAACTGGTTTGCCATTCTTTTTTATTTTCACTAATTGTCGAATTGTGCATATTTTCAGCTTCTTCATAGGCTTTTTTAGCCTCTTCTTCTGCCTGTAATTGCTCTTTTCCAGTTTGTGCAATAATTTTTTCGAAAGATTCAGATTTTTCAATATACTCTTGAATAAGTTGAGAAAGAGTGTTTTCTTCTGCTTCTTCAATTTGATGAAGTTCTAAAAGCTGTGTTTCTATTTGGTTGCTCTCATCTTGTAAGATAGCCAAATTTGCAGCCTCTTTCGTCAAATTATCAGAAAGTCCACTAATAGCGACACCAACATTTCCTTTGATATGTTCGAAGGCTGTAACTACGCTTTCAACAGATTGATAACCACCATTCAAACCATTATTTATAGTTTTTTGAGGCTCTGATTTGAGAGGTTTTTGGGTTTTTGAAGGTGTTCTTTGCGCACCTATTCCTTTTTCTAGATTACTTTGCAGTGTTTTATTTTCAGCTCGTAACTTTGTAATTTCTGCTTGAAGTGATTTATTTTCTTTTACAAGGTCTTGATAAACATCAAGAATTTCCTTTTTTGTGTTTTTCATTGAAACTGCCATAATGCTATTATTTTTTGAAGATTTTTGGAATTATTTTTTTTGCCTAAAAATTAGGATATACATCTCACGCTAAAGTGTAAGGTAGATTTATTTAGAAGTTGAGTTATCAAAAGCTCTCAAAGAAAGTGATTGCACTTGCTCCAAAGCATGTTTGAGTTGAATAGTTAAGTTTTCAATTTCTGACTTTCCAGTTTCTACATTTAGTTTCAAATCCTCTATTTGTTCAGCAAAAATTTGAGCATTTGCAGTTTCTTCTCTTTCCATCAAATCAGCAACTATTTTTCCTTCTTTAGTAGCTTCATTGGCAGCTTTTTCCCTTGATTTTTTGATTTCATTTTTAAGTTTTTCATCAAAATCAGCAATTAAAATGAGGTTTTTTTCATGTTTTTCGTCTTTTTCAGCCAGTATTTCTTCACGCAATGTCCAAGCTTTTTCTTTTTCAGTTTTTTGCTCTTCTAATTTGCGATGTGTTTGTTTTTTTTGTGCCTCAAAAGCATCACTAGCAAGCTGTGTATTTCGTTGTAAGTCATAATCAAATCGTTCTTCTTCTTGCAAACGTGTTTTTTTGGTTCGCTCTTCTGATTCTTTTATTTCTTTTTCAAAAAGAGTGTTTTCTTTTTTCCAAAAAATTTCATCTTCTTTACGAGAATTTGTCATCAATTCCATTCTTTTTTGATGAGCTTCTGTAAGTTCAGCCAACTTTGATTCATGTTCTTGTTTTAATAAATACAAAGCATCAGCAGCTAATTTTACTTGATGTAAGTTTTTTAATCTTTTCTTTTCTATTTCAATAGCTTCTTCAATCTGTGAGCGTTTTTCTGATTCATCTTGTAGTTTTTTAGACCACTGTGTAAGTGTATCAGCGAAAGTAAGTTGAAGTGTTCCTAACCCTTTGATAATATTATCAGGAGTATAGGTGCGAGCAGTTTGTAAAAGTGTAATTTCTTTTACTTTTGAAACAGATTCTTCTTTTGTAATCACTTCATGACGCAAATGATAGTAGCTTTTGAGAAGTGAAGAGAAGTCATTTTTGATTTGATTCTTGTCCATAATAATTGGGAATAAATAAATAAATAGGTAAATTTGGTAAAATATAATTACGAATTAAACAATTACGAATTACGAATTAGAAATTGAAAGATGACTGAGTTAATCTTGTAGTTCTTTCAAAGAAGCGTTTTTCTCTTTGTTTATACTACAAATTTAGGGTCGCAGAACGTAACCTATTTGAGGAGTAAAAAAAAACTTCAAAAACTATTTATTTTTTTTTAAATACTGTTATTTATTCGAATAATTCAAAAATGAAAATTTTAATTGTGGGTGCTGGAAATATGGGAACTACGTATGCAGAGAGTTTTTTGCTTTCTCATTCTATTACAAAAGATGATTTATTAATCTTAGAAAAAACGTCTGAAAAAGCTGATTTTTTGAAAGAAAAAGGCTATAAAAATGTAATTTCTGAACCGAGTGAAAAAGTTTCGAAGGTTACTTTAATCATTTTGGCAGTCAAACCACAAGATACAAAAGCATTATTCAGAACATTAAGAGAATATATTTTGCCTTCGCAGACAGTTCTTTCTATTATGGCAGGTGTCAAAATTGAAACATTAAAAGATAGCTTAGGCACTTCAAAAATTGTTCGTGCAATGCCAAATTTGCCTTCACAGATTGGAATGGGAATGACAGGCTTTACAGCAGACCAGTCTGTAACTAGAGATGAGTTATTTTTTGTACAAAATCTATTAAACACAACAGGCAAATCGCTTTACTTTTCAGAAGAAGAAAAAATAGATGCTGTAACGGCAATTTCTGGAAGTGGACCTGCATACATCTATTTTTTTATGGAATCAATGATAAAGGAAGGTCAAAAAATGGGTTTTTCGCATTCAGAAGCCGAATTATTGGTTACACAGACTTTTATGGGAGCTGTTCATTTGGAAAACAAAAGCAATCATTCTTGTCAGGAGTGGATACAAAGAGTTTCTTCAAAAGGAGGAACAACTGAAGCAGCATTAAATGTTTTTTCTGAACAAAAATTATCAGATAAAATTGGAAAAGGCTTGGAGGCTGCAAAAAGGCGAGCTGAAAAGCTAGGAGAATAAAATAATAACAATTTTTTTTGTTTTAGGTTATCACTGTGTATATTTTTATTTTTTAATCTCTATTTTTTCAACTACATATA
Organism: uncultured Cytophagales bacterium; assembly: GCA_937136415.1. Classification (GTDB taxonomy): domain Bacteria; phylum Bacteroidota; class Bacteroidia; order Cytophagales; family Bernardetiaceae; genus Bernardetia. The sequence continues at coordinate 45,248 of CAKZOK010000004.1, forward strand.
TTTTATTATGGCTCATAAGTTTAGGTTTAAGGATTTGGGTAAATTACTCAAAGAAACATTTACAGAATGGAACGCACTTGACCCTTTTCGTGAAAGTGCTGTTATTGCTTATTATACTATTTTCTCCTTACCTGGGCTTTTGATTATGGTAATAAAATCAGCAGGTTTGCTTTTTGGAGAAGAAGCTGTCAGAGGAGAAGTTACAGGGCAAATTTCTGGAATGATAGGGCAAGAATCTGCACAAGCAGTACAAGAAATGATAAAAAATGCGCTTAGTAATCAAGATTCTACTTTTGCCTTAGTAGTTGGTATTGGCTCTCTTATTTTTGGTGCAACAGGTGTTTTTGTGCAGCTTCAAAAATCATTTAATAATATTTGGGAGGTAGAACCTGATGTATCAGGAAATGGAATCTTGAAATTAGTTACAGATAGAGCTACTTCGTTTGGACTTATTATGGTTATTGCTTTTTTGCTTCTGACTTCGCTTATTGTTTCGACACTTATTTCTACACTTTCTGATTGGATGATGACTTTTTTGCCTGATTTTATGATTTATGCAATGAGTGCCATTGAAGTTGTTATGTCCCTTGTTATTATAGGAATTTTGTTTGCTTATATGTTCAAAACTCTTCCAGATAGAGAAATTCCTTGGAAAACAGTAGGGATAGGTGGCGTGGTTACAGCCACTTTGTTTACATTAGGAAAAGAAGGTTTGAGCCTTTATTTTGGAATGGCAGAACCTGCTTCTACCTATGGTGTGGCTGGTTCGGTTGTCTTGATTTTGCTTTGGGTTTCGTATGCCTGTTTGATTTTGTTTTTTGGAGCAGAATTTACGAAAGTATATGCTCGTTTTTATGGACACCGAACAAAAGTTTCCAAACACGCCAAAAGCAAAGAAGAGCTTACCGAAGAGAATCCTACTTCTATTTAATGAAACTTTTATCTGTGTTCTGTGTGCCACAGAACACGGTTTGGCGATAAAACATTTATTGCAGAAGAAGGAGCTATCGTAATCGGTCCTGCAAATATTCCTCATACATATAAAAATGCTGAGCCAGGGAGGTTAGACTCTGTTGATATACACCTTACTGACGAATGGATACAATATGATTTGCCACGTGAAGGGGAAAAATTGAGTGCGCCAGGTTTGGAAGAATAAGTCTTTTTCTTTCTCATAAAAAATACATCTTGCTTATCTGTGTTCTGTGTGCCACAGAACACGGTTTGGTAAAGTAAAAATATTTAATTTCTTCATCAAATACTACCTACGTCCAAAATCGTGGGTTTTATTTTGTAATTTTGCCAACCTATCAAAAAAACATTCATTCATAAATTAGTTTAGAAAATACCTTGGAAAACGAAAATTCAAAACCTTATTATCCTTTTGAGTCAAATAATGATTCAGAAAATACAGATAATTTAGCCTTTCAAAAAAAAGAACGTCCAAAACGTTTTCGCCCAAAAATAGGGATTTCTATGGGGGATTTTAATGGAATTGGTGCAGAAGTAATCTTAAAAACACTTACAGACACAAGAGTTTTAGACCTTTGTATTCCTGTTATTTTTGGGGCTGCACGAGTTTTTTCTCATTATAAGAAAAAATTAAATATAGATTTTGCCTTTCAACAACACTTTATTGATGATGAAAAAATAGCAACTTCTATTCATACTCAAAAAGTAAATATTGTAAATTGTAGTTCTGCAAAAATAGAAGTTGAAATTGGAAAAATTACAGCAGAAGCAGGCTTGTGTGCATTGGCAGCTTTAGAAGGAGCAACAAAGGCAATGCAAGAAGGCTGGATTGATGCGCTTGTTACTGCACCCATAAATAAGGATAATATTCAATCCGAAACCTTTAATTTTCCTGGACATACAGAATATTTGACAGAAAAATTTTGTACAAATAAAGTAAAAGATAGCTTGATGTTTTTGGTGCATGAAAATTTACGTGTTGGTGTCGTTACAGGGCATATTCCACTCAAAGATATTCCTACGGCTGTTACGGCTGAAAAAATTGCGAGCAAACTTCATCTTATGTTACATTCTTTGAAGCAAGATTTTGGTATAGCAAAACCTAAAGTGGCTGTTTTGGGACTAAATCCACATGCAGGCGAAAATGGGCTTTTAGGAAGTGAAGAAAAAGAAATTATTTTACCTTTACTAGAAGAGTTTCGTAAAAAAGAGCATTTGGTGTATGGTGCTTTTCCTTCAGATGGTTTTTTTGGAGCAAAGGAATATCAAAAATTTGATGGGATTTTGGCAATGTATCACGACCAAGGATTGATTCCATTCAAAACATTAGCCTTCAATGAAGGTATAAATTTTACGGCTGGTTTGCCTATTATCAGAACCTCGCCCGACCACGGAACAGCCTATTCTATTGCAGGAAAAAATATAGCCGATGAGAGTTCGTTTAGAAATGCGTTATTTTTGGCGATTGATATTTTGAAAAGTAGAATGGATTTTGAGATTACCAATCAAGAAAAACATCAGCATAGACAAAGACGCAAAGAAGAACGTAAAAGAAATAGAGGATAATTTTTCTATCTTTATTTTGTATATCATTTTTTATTAAAATATATTTTATTTCTAAATCGTTATTGAATGAAAGTAATTTGGCAATTAATGCGCTTTATGCGTCCTTTTAGGTCTTTTGTGCCTTTTTATGTATTGACTTCGGTGCTGGCAATTATTTTTGGGGCAATTAATTTTACATTATTAGCACCTCTTCTCAAGATTTTGTTTTTAGATGAAACGCCCACACAAGTAGTGATAGCTGCACCTACTTTTTCGTGGTCGTTTGGTTATTTTACAGATATTTTTAATTATACTTTTTCAAAAATTATTGTAGAAGAAGGCAAAATGGAAGCTCTTTATTTTGTCTGTAAAGTATTAGTTATTACTGTTTTTCTCTCTAATGTTTTTCGTTATTTGGCTTTGTATATTGTCAATAAAATTAGACTTAAAGCAACAGCACGCCTTCAAAATGCTCTTTTTCAGAATGTACTCTCTTTAGATGTTGGTTATTTTTCTCAAGAAAGAAAAGGCGATTTGATGTCCCGTTTTTCTAATGATGCCAGAGAGGTAGAGTCTTCTGTTTATAATGAATTTAAGGGTTTGATTCGTGCGCCTCTTACTTTTTTGGTCTATTTTATTTTATTGGTGTATTGGTCGTGGAAACTGACTGTCTTTGCTTTTATTTTCTTGCCTATTTCAGGTGGAATTATTGCCCTTATTTCTCGCCAACTTCGTAAAAATAGTGATGTTTCACAAACTACCTTAGGAGATATTTTGTCTATGTTAGATGAGCTTTTGTCAGGTGTGAAGATTGTAAGTGCCTTTAATGCCCAAAATTTTATTCTGACAAGGTTTAATAAACTCAACGAACGCTACCGAATTGCTAGAACATCTTACGAAAACAAAAGAGATATAGCTGCACCTTTATCCGAGTTTTTGGGCATTCTTACCATTGCAGTTATTTTATTGTATGGTGGAAATATGGTTTTGACAAATCAATTATCTGCCGAAATTTTTATTGCTTATATTGCCGTTTTTTCTCAAATTATTCCTCCTATAAAAGAAGGTTCGACGCTTGTTACTAATATGCAGCGTGGGGTTATTGCAGGAAAACGAGTTTTTGAAGTATTGGATATTGAGTCTTCTATAAATCAAATTTCAGATGCAAAAGAGCTAAAAGAGTTTGTAGATAAAATAGAAATCAAAAACCTTCATTTTGCCTATCAAATGGGGAAAGAAATAAATGCAGAAAATCAAGAACAAGTTATAGAGAAAAAAGTACTCAATGGAATAAATTTGACTATCAATAAAGGAGAAATAGTAGCCTTAGTAGGAATGTCGGGAGGAGGAAAATCTACTCTTGCTGATTTGGTGGCTCGTTTTTATGACCCACAAGAAGGCGATATTTTATTAGATAATCATTCTCTAAAAAAATATACACTTCATTCTTTGCGCTCTCAAATGGGAATTGTTACACAGGAAGCCATTTTATTTAATGATACAATTTTTAATAATATTGCTTTTGGAATAGAAACAGCTACTCAAAAAGATGTAGAAAAAGCTGCCAAAATAGCAAATGCCCATGAGTTTATCATCAAAACAGAAGAAGGTTATCAAACAAATATTGGAGATAGAGGAAGCAAACTCTCGGGAGGGCAACGCCAACGAATAAGTATTGCAAGAGCTATCTTGAAAAACCCTGCCATTTTGATTTTAGATGAGGCTACTTCTGCGCTAGATTCTGAATCCGAACAGCTTGTACAGGAGGCTCTCTATAAATTGATGAAAGGAAGAACTACACTCGTGATTGCACACCGATTAAGCACCATTCAACACGCTAATAAAATTGTAGTTATTAATGATGGACAAATAATTGAAATAGGAACGCATCAAAATTTGATAGAAAAACAAGGAGCATATTTCAAATTGGTAGAAATGCAAATGATGTAAAAATAAAGCCATTTGTAATAGTGTTTTGTGCCTATTAAATTTGTATCTTGCAAGCCAATATACACACAAATACACAATCAAATAAATAATTTATCAATTTTGTATTATTCAAATATGAAAAATAAAAATTGATGTAAAAAAATAGTCTATGAGTAATATTCTGACCCTTTCTCCTTCTCGTTTAGAAGTCATGCAACACTTAGAAGGTTATGTGGACAAAATGACAAGCAAGTTTTTACGTCCCATTGATGCAAATTGGCAGCCTTCTGATTTGTTACCTGATGCTTCAAAACTTGATTTTTTTGATAAAGTAAAAGACCTGCAAGAGCGTGCTAGAGAACTTTCCTATGATTTTTGGATTGTTTTGATAGGCGATATGATAACAGAAGAGGCACTTCCAACATATGAATCTTGGCTCATGGACGTAGAAGGAGTGCATCAAGGCGATAAAGAAAATCCGTGGTCAAAATGGGTAAGAGGCTGGACAGCAGAAGAAAATCGTCATGGTGATTTGCTCAATAAATATCTTTATTTGTCTGGACGAGTAAACATGAAACAAGTAGAAATATCCACTCAACATCTTATTGCAGATGGTTTTGATATTGGAACTGCCACCGACCCATATCGCAATTTTGTTTATACTTCCTTTCAAGAATTAGCAACCAATATTTCTCATAAACGAGTTGCACAGCTTGCAGGGACACACGATAATTCGGATTTGGAAAAAATGTGCAGTATGGTTGCTGCCGACGAATACCGTCATGCCTATGCGTATATGTCATTTGTAGAAAAGATTTTGGAGGTAGATCCAAATGAAATGCTTTTTGCTTTTGAAGATATGATGCGTAAAAAAATTGTGATGCCAGCTCATTATTTAAGAGAAATTGGTGGAAAGGTAGGCGAAACATTCAAGCATTTTTCTGATTGCGCACAACGTTTGGGGGTTTATACAGCAGAAGATTATGTAGATATTATGGAAGTACTCATCAAAAAATGGAATATTGCCGACCTAAAAGACCTCAACGAAACAGGAGAAAAAGCAAGAGATTACCTTATGAAACTTCCAGCTCGTCTTTTGCGTGTAGCCGAAAGAATGAAAACAGATACAAGTGCAGGATATAAGTTTAAATGGATAGATTAAGAAGTGAGGGGCGAGAGAGTGGATAATAATTCTCCATTCTCACGCCCCTATTCTCACGCCCCTATTCTTCACTTTCCAATTCTTCAATAGGCAGTTTTTTCTTTTTGGCAGTTTTTCTTTTTCCTTTTTTGTAATAAAACCATTCGCCTTTTATTTTTCCTTCTTCGTATTTTCCTTCATATTTTGGTTTTCCTTTTTGGTCATAATGAATCCAATAACCACTTTTTTTGCCTTCTTTATAAACTCCTCTACTTATTACAATTCCATTTTCATCGTAATATGTCCATGAGCCTTGTTTTTTTCCTTGTTTGTATGCTCCTGATTGTATCAAAGTTCCATCTTTAAAATATTCTTCTAGCAGCCCGTCTAGTTGTCCTTCTGTATAAAATACCCTTCTTGCAAGTGTTCCATCTTCATAAAAAGAAAGCCAAAGACCTTGATAAGCACCATCACGATAAATTCCTAAGCGTTTAATTTGTTTGTTGGGATAATAAAAAAATGCCGAATCTTGCAACATTCCATTTATCCATATTTCTTTTCTTTCTAACTTCCCATCTGGCGAATAATATTTTGATTTGCCGTTGAGTTGATTGTGATAGTAGTGTTCGAAAGCCATACTTGTTCCATCTGGATAATATAAAAACCAATAACCTTCTTTATTTCCTTTTATTTCTTTTCCTTCAGCCTTTAGTATGCCATTTTTATAAAATTCTTTTTTTTTGGATTGTGCAAAAATACTTTGTGTAAAGCCAAAAAATAGAATTAGAAATCCAATTAAAAACGCTTTTGAATACTGATTTTTCATATAATTTTATTTAGAAAGTAATGTAAAGAAGAATAGTATCAAAAATATCAATTATCATGCTATTTTTCTATTTTTGATAGCACAAAATTGAATAATTGTTTTTGTGTTGGCATAATTAATTATTTTTTTAGTTTTTTTTGACTAAATGTCTGATAAGTCAAGAAAAATGTTATTTTTGTATTACCTATACCTAATTTATCTATTCAAAATTGCATTTTCATTAGATTATTTTCACTTGAAAAAATTACAAGATAATTACTTTTTTATAAACCCTCTCACAATTTTTGGTAAATTATTATTTCCTAAATATTTGATACAAGGAATAATATTGTTTTGTTTTTTCTGTATTTCATTTATTGCAAATGCACAAAAACAAACCAAACACCTTCCCTTTGACCCTCAAAAACAACTATCTCAATTTTTAATAGATAAATGGGGTAGCGAAAAAGGGCTGCCTTCTGGAACACTTTTACGAATTACCCAAACAAGTGATGGTTATATATGGCTGGGAGGATATGATGGACTTTTCCGATTTGATGGGAATAGTTTTGATATCTACACAAAAAAAACAGTAAAACAATTTAAAGCAAATAATATTACTTGCCTAACTGAAGGTAAAGACAGTACACTTTGGGTGGGAACACAAGGAGGAGGATTATTGAGTTATAAAAATGGAGTATTCAAGCATCATGGTTTAGAAAAAGAATATATTGAAGCTATTCATATAGTTGATAAAAGTGATTCTATTTATATTGGTACTCGTTCTAAAGGATTATTTACATACTCAAAAAAAGAAAAAGAGTTTCATGCTGTTTTACCCAAAGAATTAGCTTCTATAGCTGTTTATGATATTGTGGAGTATCCAAAAGGAAAACTTTGGTTAGCTACACGAAATCAAGGTATTCTGATTTTGGAAAATAATATTTTATCTAAAACCGAAAGTGAGTCAGAAAATTCTCTTGTTCTCAAATTATATTTAGATAAGCAACAAGGGGTTTGGGCAGGAACTCATAATGGTATTTTGAAATATGAGAATAATAAGTTTGTTCAGAAGTTTCCAGAACTAAAAACAAAGCGTATTCATGATATGAAGCATGATTTAGCAGGAAATTTTTGGATTGTTACTCGCACTAATATATATCGTCATAATATTATTACAAAAAAGCTAGAACTCCTAACAACTAAAGACGGAAAAACCTTTGATAATGTTCGTGCTGTATGTTTTGACCAAGAAAACAGTTTATGGATTCCAACACCTAGACAAGGTCTTTGCCGTTTGCGTGATGGGAAATTTATAAATTATACTACTAGCGAAGGGTTGGCTTATGCATCTATAAATTCGGTAACTACTTATAATAAAACAGAAATACTGGTTGGAACAAGTAATGGAACACTTCATCGTATAGATGTAAAGAAAAATAAAGTATTTGATTTTCCTCTAAAAATTGATATTGGACAAGAAGAATTCTTTAATATTCGTCAAGATAATCTAGGAACACTTTGGTTCAGTACTTATAGTGGATTATTGAGAAGAGATTCTCTTGGTAATGAAAAACTATTTACTACGAAAGATGGTTTGCCAACAAATATTTTACGACTTACCTATCAAGATTCCAAAGGACGTTTTTGGATAGGAACACGAGGACAAGGTTTGGTACAATATAAAAAAGACAGTCTGACAAATAAAAATAATTTTGAAAAAATAGGACTTGAAAGAGGCTTTGTGTCTGATTTTGTGATGGCAATAGATGAAGATAATAATGGAAATCTGTTGGTAGGAACAAATAATGGAGGATTAGCCATAGAAAATGGAAATAAATTTGAATGGCTTACTACCAAAAATGGGCTTCCAACCAATCTTATATTTAATATTTATTGTGATAAAGAAAATACAATATGGCTTGCCACCAATGCAGGTTTAGTACGTTGGAAAGATAAAAAAACCTTTGTTTTTGATGGCTCAAATGGTTTGCCAAATGAAACTATTTTTGATATTGTAGAAGATGAAAAAGGGTATTTTTGGTTTTCTTCAAATAAAGGAGTTTTGCGTATTCAAAAAAATGAATTGAATAATTTAGCCAATGGAGAAGAAACAATATTAAGCTGGGTACAATACGATAAAAACGATGGAATGCGTTCCGAACAATGCAAAGGAGCTACACAATCGCTTATTTCCCCCCAAGGAATTATATGGATTCCTACAAATAATGGTGCTTTACATATCAATCCTAATTCTTTACCTATCAATTCTCGTCGCCCTCCAGTCTATATACAAAAAATATTTTTAGATAATGAAGTTTTCCTAGATACTCAAAAGATAATCATTCAACCAGAGCAACAACGTTTGACTATTAATTTTACAGCTCTTAGTTTTCGTGCCCCTGAAAAAGTAAAATTCAAATACAAATTAGAAGGCTTTGACAAAGAATGGATACTAGTAGAAAATAATAAAAGAGAAGCAATTTATACTAATTTACCCAACGGAACATATACTTTTCAAGTCATTGCAGCTAATAATGACGGAATTTGGAATAATGAGGGAGCAACTGTCAAAATTATTGTAAAACCTCAAATCTATGAAACTCCTTGGTTTATAGGAACAGTTATTATTATAATTCTTTTGATAATTTGGCTAATTGTTCGAACAAGAATTGAAATGATTAAGGAAAAAGGTGAAGAATTAGAAAAAATTATTAAACAGCGTACTGCCGAACTTCGCTCTAGCAACGAAGAGTTAGTTACTCAACAAAAAGTAGTAGATGACAGAAATCAAATTATTGAAAAACAAAACGATAATATCATTTCTAGTATAAATTATGCCAAACGTATTCAAGTAGCTATATTGCCTACAAAAGAAAAAGTGACAGAATTATTACCTAGTTCATTCATTTTGTTTTTGCCTAGAGATATAGTTTCAGGAGATTTTTATTGGATACAACAACAAAGTGAAAAAATAATTATAGCTACTGTTGATTGTACGGGGCATGGTGTTCCAGGGGCGTTTATGTCTTTAATTGGAAATGATATGTTAAATAAGGTAGTTATAGATTATTCTATTACACAGCCTAATCTTGTTCTTGACCTCCTCAATCAAGAAATAACCAATATCTTAAAACAAACAGAAACAGAAAACCGTGATGGAATGGATATGAATGTTTGGACTTGGCATCAGAAAACTCAAACAATAGAATTTTCGGGCGCAAAAAATCCTTTAATTTATATTCAAAACAATGAATTATATGAAATAAAAGCTGATAAATTTTCTATTGGAGGAAATTGGACAAACAAAAAAATAGCAAAATATACAAATCATATCATCAAAATTGATTCGCCGACAGTTGTATATACATTTTCTGATGGCTATCAAGACCAGTTTGGGGGAGAAAAAAATAGAAAGTTTATGAAAGGAAAATTGAAAAAAATGCTCTTAGAAATTCATAAATTACCTATGAAAGAACAACAACAAATATTAAAAAATGAGTTTGATAATTGGAAAAATCAATATCCACAAATAGATGATGTATTAGTAATAGGAGTAAAAATTGATGCAAAATAAATTCTCAAACAACTTGATAAACATTATCACAGTTGTTTTTGTATGAAGTCTTTTGGGCATTCGTTTGCTCACAAACGAATTTGCCACTTCCTCAGAAGCAGAATATTTGTATAAATAACCTTTTTGAGGAAGCTATGTTTAGTTTTAAGGAACTGAATACACATAAAAATTAATTGTGATAACCTTTAATAATTAAATAAAAATCAGATTGTATTTAAGTAATTTTTTTTATACATTAACAACGCATTTTAATAAAATTATTTAATCTTGTAAAGTTGGTGCTTGATGCCTCATACTAATCCCTTTTTTGAATTATCTGCAGAAGCTCTTTGTATATTGGATACACAAAACTGTATCTTATATACCAATGAAGCAATGGAAGAGTTTATACAAAACAAAAAACAAAATTTGGTTGGAAAGAATTTTATACAACAACTAATCAAAAAAAATGAAGAGAAAAATGATGCTCAAAAATTAAAAAAACAACTAGAAAAAGCACAAAAACAGATAAACGTAAAGGTAGTAGAAGATTATTTTTTGATAAACAATAAAGTAAATACTCAAATTAGAGCAATCGCCACACAAAAAAAACAAATTTATATATCCATAAATAATACAGATACATCTTACCTTAATTCTGAAAAAACAGCAGCAAAATATAAATTAGCAAAAAATCAAAATAGTAATAAAATAACACTCCAAACTCTTCAAAAAGAATTAAGCAGTACAAAAAAAATGTTGCAGTTTGTTTTGGATTCTTTGCCTGATGGTGTGATTTTTACCTCACCTGATTCTGAAATAGAATGGATAAATCCTTCTATCAAAAAACTTTTGGGATATAAAGAAGAAGAATATACAGGAAAAATACTTTCAACTTTATTCGAAGAAGATAGCTTTTTGCTTATTTCGGAAGCTACTAATAATTTGGAAAAAACAGCAGTTTTCGAAATTACCTTAAAAACCAAAAATGGAAAATTAATTTATACAGAAACCATCTCTACGCCTGTTTATGGCTTCAACAATTCTATTATAGGTTATCTTTATGTAGTCCGAGATGTTAGCGAACACAAAATATTTGAAAAAGAAAAAACTCAAATTATGCGTTCTTTGGCGCAATTCAAACGTACTTTAGATGTTACTAAAGATAGTGTTTTTATGTTTGATTCGACCAATCTTCTATTTATTTACGCCAATAAAGGGGCAACACAAGCGGTAGGATATACTTTTGACGAGCTGCGTAAAATGAAACTTACAGATTTGATGAGTGATATAAATAGCAAAGATTTTGAGCAGCTTATTTCTTATCTTATCAACAATGCACATCATCAAATAAATATTGATAGCACTTTTTTACATAAAAACAAAACAAAATTTCCTGTTGCATTGCTCTTACAATATGTAGATTTGGATAATGGAAAAAATCGATTTGTAGCTATTGTAAGAGATATTAGTGAACGAAAAATTACAGAAAAATTACTCAAAAAAAGTGAACTCAAATTTCGCTCTACCTTCGAACAAGCAGGCATCGGAATTGCACATATTGGAATAGATTTATCATGGGCAACATTTAATGCACATTTTTGTAAAATGACAGGCTATTCATCAGCCGAACTTAGTGTCAAAAAATTAAGAGAAATCACACACCCAAAAGATTTGCCCAGAGATATTACACAACTTGGGCGTGTTTTGAGCCGAAAAAGTGATGGGTATTCTATGAAAATACGTTATATACACAAAAATGGAGATGTCATTTGGCTCAACTTATCGCTTTCAATAGTAAAAGATGAAGACAAAAAACCTGTCTTTATAGTGATGTTTATTGAAAATATTTCCGAACAAGTAGAAGCCGAAAAAATATTACAAGAAACCCTAAATGAGCTAAAAAGAAGTAATTATGAGTTAGACCAGTTTGTTTATAAGGCTTCTCATGATTTGCGCTCACCCATAACATCTATTTTAGGATTGCTAAATATTGCCGAAATTGATGAAGAGCATGCACTTGCTCATATCAAAAAAATTAGGGGAAGAATCCAGAAATTAGACGAATTTATACAGTCAATCATTAATTATTCTCAAACAAATAACTTAGAACCTCAACTTGAACCTTTGCAAATAGAATATCTTATCCATAAAAATATAGCTGAATTAGATTTTTTGCCGTATGCCAGTGAAATTAAATTCAAAGTGAAGCAAAAACAAAAAGGAGCTATTTATATGGATAATTTGAGATTAAATATTATCCTAAAAAATTTACTTTCAAATGCTATTAAATTTGCAGACCGAACCAAAAAAGTATCAATTATTTTGATAGAAACTGATGTAAGAAAAGATAAAAAGTTTGTATTAACAATTACAGATAATGGATTAGGAATAGATGAGGCGTATCAAGAGCAAATCTTTGATATGTTTTATCGTGGAAACGAAGTGTTTGAAGGAAATGGTCTGGGCTTATATATTCTTCGTCAGGCTGTCGAAAAGCTCGGAGGAGAACTCAAATTTGCTAGTCAGCTTGGAAAAGGTTCTAAATTTATAGTCATTTTACCCAATTTAAAACCTCAAATGAAAGAGGAAATAGAAAATTTTTTTATCTCTCCTACATCAAAAAAATAATATTTTATTCAACAGTGTAGAAAGCTGTTATAGAAGTTGTTTAAGAATAGACAAACCGTCTTCAGTGGCACACAGAATACGGATAAAAGTTTCATTTTTCCATAGAATTGGGTTTGTAAAACTAATTCTATGGAAAATAAACTAGCCTTTGTTAGTGTTTTGGCGTAGCAATACCAACAAATACACAAAAAAATCAATTCTTAAACAACTTTATACAAAATTAATGGTCATAATTTTTAATACAAAACGAAAAGAGTGAAAAAAATAATTGTAATAGCAGGGGCAACAGCCGTAGGAAAAACAGCATTATGTACAGAGTTGGCAGCTTATTTTGATACTGAAATTATTTCGGGCGATTCAAGACAGTTTTATAAAGAAATGAGTATCGGAACTGCAAAGCCAACATCAAACGACATGACTTATTATTCTGAAAATAATTCTTCAAAAATGATTAAACATCATTTTATTGATTCGCATTCTATCCAAAATCCTTTATCGGCAGGGCAATTTGAAAAAGAAGCCTTGTGGGTCATTCAAGATGTATTCAAAAAGAGAAATAAAGAAAATGATATATTGATTCTGACAGGAGGTTCAGGGCTTTTTATTCAAGCTATCTGTAATGGATTTGATGAAATGCCTTCTATTGATTCAAAATTTAGAGAAAAATTAAATAAAGAATTAGAACAAAATGGATTGCAGAGTTTGGTTTCAGAATTACAAGAAAAAGATGCAGAATACGCAGCAGAAGCAGATTTGAAGAATCCTCAACGAGTAATTAGAGCATTAGAAATAATACGAAGTACAAATAAAAAATATTCAGTTTTTAGAAAACAAACTTCTCAAAATCAAGAAAAAAACAAACAAAAACGAAAACAAAAATTAGGCTTCGAAACTATCAAAATTATGTTGGACAGACCTAGGGAAGAACTATATGAAAGAATAAACAAACGAGTTTTGATAATGATTGAAAACGGCTTAATCAAAGAAGTAGAAACAGTCAAAAAATATGCTCATCTTTCCCCTTTAAAAACGGTAGGCTATCAAGAAATTTTTGAATATTTTGATGGAAAAACAAGTTTGGAAGATGCAATTTCAAATATTCAACAAAACACTAGACGTTTTGCCAAAAGACAATTAACATGGTTTAGAAAAGATTCAGAATATACTTGGTTTGATATTTCGAAACCAAATTATAAAGAAAAAATAATCAGTTTTATTGAGAGTATGATAGAAAAATAATAAAGATTATCCAGTAATTTTTTATGTCTGTTTAGTTTCCCAGAACTGAACCTTGATGCTTTGAGGAAGCGATAAATTCGTTTGTAAGCAAAAGAATACACAGAAATATTTTATACAAAAAAAATAGTGATAATGTTAATAAAAAAAAGTTCTTTTTTTATTATTGTTAAATAAAAAAAGAACTTTTTTGAAAATATCTGATATTCAGTATTTTTTACATTCCTGGGCGAATAGAAAAGACTTCTTTTTTGTTTTCGTTGTAACGCTCTTGACATTGCAAAACAATCTCAACAGCATGTTTTTCGTCTTGCCAATCCTCTACCGAAACTTTCTTTTTCTCTAAGTCTTTATAAACTTCAAAGAAGTGTCCAATTTCTTTTAATAAATGAGGATTTACATCTTCAAGTTTGTGAATGCTATTCCAAATAGGGTCAGAAACAGGAACACAAAGCACTTTTGCATCAGGTCCTTTTTCGTCTGTCATATTGAAAATACCAACAGCACGTACCTCAATCAAACAACCAGGAAAAGTTGGTTCTGAAACTAATACCAAAACATCTAAAGCATCACCATCTAAGGCAAGAGTTTCGGGTACAAATCCATAATCACTTGGGTAGTGCATCGATGAAAAAATCATACGGTCATAACGAATCATGCGTTTTTCAGCATCATATTCATATTTGTTTCTGCTTCCTTTTGGTATCTCAACGATAACATCAAAGGTAAAGTCATTTTGTTCAGCCATTATTTTTTATTTTTATATATAAAATAGTAGTTACTATTTTTTTGATGAATTTAATTTTTCACTAAAAGCGATTGCAAAGGTAGTTTTTTTGTTTTAATTTATCAACTTCTGATAAAATCATAAACAAATCACTACTTTCTATCTTCCTATCATCACAAATGCACCCCAATAAATAGGGTCTGCATATTTTGGATTTTGTCGAAGCTCTCTTTTTGCTTCCCTAATGGCAGTTCTTTTATCTCCTGTTTTATACCATTTTTGATAAAAAGTACTCATTAATTCTTGTGTAGCATCATCATCTACCTTAAACAAAGACATCAAAAGAGCATCTACACCAGCAAGTAAAAAGGCACTTTGCAAGCCATAAACACCTTCTCCTACTTTGTTTTCGCCACGCCCTGTTTCGCATGCACTAAGAATGAAAAGAGGAGAATTAATATTCATTGTCGCTACTTCAGAGGCTGTCAGAATACCATCAGATTTGTTGTATTCGTGTACACTTTTGTTTTGAACTCTATCGCCACCACCTGCAAAAAGTAGCCCAGAACGCATTAAGGGGTTGTTGTATGTACCCAGTACGGTTGAGCGTTGTCGGTCTTCTTGAGAAATATCTTCTTTAAAAATACCGTGGGTAGCAATATGATACACAGCATTATTTTGGGTATTCAAACTTTTTATTTGCATTTCTTTTGCATCTTCTTTTAGATAGGTGGTTACATTTTTATTGCCGTTTTCTAATTGTTGGGAAATAATTTTGACTTCACGCTCTGCTCCCAAAAGTGTTGGAAAACTTTTAGCTCCCTTGTGATCGATATAAAAAAGAGGGTTTCCAAAAAGAACAAAATGACTAGGAAATACATTCTGAATTTCTTCTTCGGCAATTTGGCGAGTACTGGTAAGTTGAGAAATAAAATAGTTATCTATTACAAAATCACTTTCTCCCATTCTGAATGTTTCTACATTGAGTTGATTATAAACACCATCACAAGAAAGATAAATTTTGTTTGCATCTTTTTTTATTTTGTCGCCAATAGGTTTCCAATAAATGTTGTACGAATCATAATCTTCTAAAGAAAATTCTATATTATTTTTATAAAATTGCAAGTCGCCGTTTTCCATTGCATTTCCATCTCCCATCTGAGCAAGTTCAATTTTGCCAGAAGAAGGCAAAACCAAAGCAATATATTTTATCTTATCAGTAAATTCTGTTTCAAATTCACGATAACGAATAAGCTCAATAGCATATTCCTTATTTTTTAAATTCTTTTGTATTTCTTTCCAACTAAGATTTTTTTGTTCGGTTGCTGCTGCAAATTCAGAAGATTGACGAGAAAGAACTTTTGATAGTTCTTCAATTTCTTTTTGTAGGTTACGAACATCTATATTTTCTTGTTTTAGTTGTTCGGAGCTTAATGCCAAGGCCGAATTGAGTTGAATCTTTTTTAATTGCCATTTTTCAAAATTGATACGTAACTCATCATCAGGGTTTCTTTTATAGATTTCATTGCGCAGTTTTTGAGATTGCCCTAACAAAATTCCTTTTGTGAGTAAAATATTATCATACAAATCATTTAATAATTTTTTCTTTTTGGGTTGTAATTTAATGACAAGATGAGTAAAAAACTCAAAATCAGGACGGATTTGCTCCCAGTTTTTGGCTTTTTCTCTTTCACTAAGCACGGCAAAAGTGGTATTTATGTATTCTTTGTGCTTATCCAAAACTTCACTCAAATATTTTTCAGCTCTTTTGTAATCATTTTTTACATAATACATACGAGCAATACGCCCCAATACTTCTACATATTTTGGGTGAACTTCACTAAATACCTTTGAGTATTTTTTACGAGCATCTTCATAAAAAATTTGTGCTTTATCAGGGTTATTTTGTTGAATCTGTAAATTTCCTAATAAAACATTTATTTCTGCCAAACTTACAACCGATGCTGATGGAATTTTTTCTAAAATAGTTAGAGCCTTTTTTAATTTATCAGAAGCGTTTTTGATGTCTTTGTGAGCAGCATAAAGCTCTGCTGAGGTTTTCAAAAAACCTGCATAAACAGGTGTATTTTCTCCCAAATTATTCAATAAAGTTTTGTTTGCTTCATCAAGCTCTTCTGTTACTGTTTTCCAATCTGCAGTAGAATAAAAATTAATTCGGGCAAGTTGAATGAGTGTACTGGCTCTATCTAAATGATTTTCTCCTAGTGCCTCTGTTTTTATTTGGAGTGCTTCTTGAGCAAATTCTTCGGCTTTTTCATAATCTCCGATAGCCAAATTATAATCAGCCAAAATACTCAAACTTTCTACTGAGCGAAGAGATTTTTGACCAAAAATATTCTGAGAAATAACTAAGGCTTTATTTGCAAATTGTTCTGCTTCTATATATTTGCCGTTGGCAAACTCTAAGTGTGCGCTTTGATTATAAGTATTTATCAAAAAACGACTCTCCGTTCCGTATCTTTTTTCTTTTTCTGTAATGGTTTCTTTCAAAAGCTGTTCTGCTGCACTAAAATCAGCCGTTTCTATATACAAAAATGCTAATTCTTCTGCTGTACTAGAGTTGGCAATAGACTGACTAGAACGACTAAATCGCCTTTTTGCTTGATTTAATAAACTTTCTGCACGGTCATAAAGCCCCATTATCATATAATAATGAGCGGCTGTTTCTAGTGCTTGTGCATGTTCGAAAGCCAAAGAAGGATTATATTCTTTCTCATAAATTTGTAATATTTTAGAAACCTGTGCATCTACTTCTTTATAATTACTTTGTTGCATATTTAGACGAGCAGCAATTTCAAGTTGGGCAGCATAACGAGGGTGCAGCTCGCCATACCTTTTTTGAATTAGAGCTAATGCTTCTTTTGATTTTTGATTTGCTTCCTCAAATTGGTCATTTGCCATATAATAATCAATCCAGTCATTCAAAGCATTGATATAAATAAGGCTTTGAGGTTCGACAAAATCATTCAGAGAGCGCATATGTAAGTTGTAGAGTTCTCCAGCTTTATTAAATTTTTCGGTATAATTAAAATAAAATTTGGCTAGTTTTAGATTTGCAAGACGATAACCTAGTGTGTTTGTTCCGTGAATGCGTGCATGAGAAGCGACCCATTCTTCCATTAATTTTCCTGCTTCTTCATAATCATCGGCAGCCAAACGAACATAATAAATATCCTCAATGATAGCCAAACGTCTTTGGTGGTCTTTAGGAACTAAACTCGTATTTTCGTATATATCACTCAACATTCGAAGCGATTGAGAGTAACGTTGATTTTCATAATTCCACATGGCATCTGCCTGAATAGCCACCGAATATTGTAAATATCCTGTTCCATAATATTTGGCTGCATTTCGTTCTAATTCCCAACGCTGACGAACATTTTCAGTTGTATATTTTAGGTTTTGTAGAAATTTTGGTCTTGCAAACAAGCCTTTCTTTTCATTTTCTTCTTGTATCACAAAACCACTATTTACATAATAATCAATCAATAAAGTGTGTAGTTTGATATAATCTTTATGCACTGTTCCGATGGCTCTTTCGGCACGATAAAGAGTTTTTTCTAATAATTTTCGGATTATTTCTCGCTCGTCGCCATTGTCAATTTTGAGTTGAATCCGAACATATTGATTACGAATATAAGCAAGCTGACGAGTAGATAACTCTGTTTTGATAAAGTTATCAGCTTCTTCTATGTATTTGTTTGCTGCTGTATATCTTCCTGCTAATCGTGCAGCATCTGCTCGTAAAGAAATTATTTGGGCATACTCTGTTTTTTTTCTTATTTCTTCTCGGTCTGATAAAGTGCGAGTTTCTGTTTTTTTACTAATTTCGCTAAAAAATTGTGTTTCTTTTCCAATAAGAGCTTTGCGAGAAGATAATAAACCTTGAATTTGCTTATCCAATAGATTTAAAAAATTACCTCTCTGAAAATCAATTAATATTTGAGTATAATACAAATCTGAAAAAATATAATTTTCGTTGGGATTTTCACCCAGTATTTTTTTTGCACCTATTAAATAAGTTTCGGCTTGTTGTGTAAATGAATATTGGGCATAATATTTTGCAGCGTGCAGAAGAGCTAATCCATATCCTTTACTATTTTCACCATTTTTTTTGCGATGAAATACAAATTTTTTGACCATAGCATGAAATTTTACAATTTCTCCTGTCGCTTCATAATATTTAATTAAATATTTTTCTACTTTGGTCATTAAATTGGCATTGCCTTTTTTCTGTATTTTTTTGTAGATTTTTTCTGTTTCTGATAAGGCTTTTTTGTAATCTCCATCTTCAAAATAACGTTCAGATATTTCTAGGTTTCTTTGTAATTGTCTTTCTTCTCCATTTTGTTGTGCAAAGCTAAAAGTAGATTGAAAAATAAAACCAAGAAAGAATATAAGTAGCACTATATTTTTTTTCAACATAAAAATTATTTTCTTGAGTAAGAACTGTTATAGTATAATTATATTTAGGAATAATTATGAATCAAAAATCATGACTTGCTAAAATAGTAATTTTATAGATTATATCTAACATAAAATAATTTTAGACAAAAAATACATAGAATAGAAAAATAAGCAAATCAATTATAATTTTCAATAACAACTCGAAATTACAAAAAAATAGTCATTAAAACATTACCCTATGCAACTCTATTTACCCAAACCAATTAAAAGAACTAAACTAAGAACTCTTTTAGGTAAAAAATATTATCGTACAAAGCGTTATTTGCATTGGTATTTCTATACAAATTCCTTTGCTAAAGAGTTACAAACTCAAAAAAAACTTCCTTTTTTGGTCAAAAATCATCAATCTATGCTTCTAAGACCACTTATGGGAGTGGATATGAAGTTGCAAGAACAAAAAATTACGAACCTAAAACTTGCTACTGATAAAATGAATGGATTAATTATTAAGCCAAATCAAACTTTTTCTTTTTGGTTTTTGGTAGGAAAGCCAACTAAAAGGCGTGGTTTTTTGGAAGGATTGGTTTTAGAAAAAGGAAAAGCAGCCGTTGGAGTTGGAGGTGGTTTGTGTCAGCTTGCTAATCTTTTGCATTGGATTTTGTTACATTCTCCCTTAGAAATTACAGAACGCTGGCGACATAGTTATGATGTTTTTCCAGATGCTCGCCGAAAAGTTCCTTTTGGGAGTGGTGCAACAGTGGCATATAATTATATAGATTTGCAATTCAAAAATACAACTTCTCAAGATTTTCAATTAAATTTTGAGATAAACAAAACCCATCTGAAAGGCGAATTATTGACAACCATTGATTTAAAAGAAAAATATGAAATAAAAGAAAATAAACATTTTTTTCGTCAAGAAGACTGGGGAGGGTATTCTCGTCATAATGAATTAGAGCGCATTCTGACAGACAAAGAAACAAAGCAAGAAATTTTTAGAGAAATTATTGCTCAAAATCACGCTCTTTTGATGTATGAACCTTTTATTAGTAATCCATAACTTTTTTTTAATCAAACTACTATGTTTTTCTTTTTATCCAAAACGCTATTTTATTTTTTAATGCCTATTACATGGATTACAATTTTTTTGTTAATGGCTATTTTTGTAAAAAAATGGCGTTCAAAATCACTCAAAGTAGGTGTGATTTTATTTTTGCTTTTTAGTAATTCTTTTTTAGCAAATGAAATATATTTGCTTTGGGAAATTGAACCAACACCAATAAAAAAAGTCAAAAACTATGAAATAGGAATTGTTTTGACAGGAATGAGCAATGCAGGAAAAGAACCAAAAGACCGAATTTATGCAGCTCAAGGGATTGATAGGCTCTTACAAGCTGTTCGGTTGTATAAAGAAGGCAAGATTAAAAAAATAATGATTGTAGGAATGTCTGAAGAGATAAATTTGATGAGTGGAAAAGAAAAAAAACCTTATCGTACTTATAAATACAAAGATATGTTGAGAGATATGTGCATCAAAGAAAATGATATTTTGATAGAATCCGAATCAAAAAATACATATCAAAATGCACAATTTACGGCTCAATTTTTAGAAAAAATTAAGGAAAGAAATAAGGAAAAAATATTTTTTAATAAAAGTCTAAAATCTACACAAAATCAACTTTTAGTTATTACTTCAGCCTTTCATTTGAGGCGTTCTTTGGCATGTTTTGAAAAGGCAGGGTTAAAAGTAGATGGTTTTTCTGCTGATTTTATGACAACAGAAAGAAAAAATACACTCACTATTTTGAGTTTGATTCCGACCGAAGAAGCAATGGCAAAGTGGGGAAAAATTATCCACGAAATAGTGGGATATGTAGTTTATGATATGACAGGAAAGTTATAAAACCTAAAAAAGGCATTTTCCAAAATAGAGAATGCCTTTATATTTTTTTTAAATGAGTATAAAAAAATTATCTCTTTAAATTAATATTTGTACAATTTTCTGAATAAATATCATATTTAAGTATCGACATGATTGCTAATATTTCGTCGTTAGGGTGAGATTTGGCTACCATTTCTCCTTGTGTTCCGTCAGCTTTTTCTCTAAAAATATCGCCTGTTTGAGTCCATTTATAGGTATTATCACCAAGCCTAATGGTGCGTTTGCCACCTTTTCCACTTTGATTTTCATATAAAAATTCAAAGTTACTTACTTTTGAAGAGTAGTTTTTTCCACTCGGAACGATTGTCTTTACCAAATAATTTCCAGAATTTACTCCTGTACTAGATTTATAAAGCTCACACGAACAAACTCCTTTAATACGCTCATCTTCTGTTCCAATTACTGAATAATGAGCAATTTTCCAATCATTTGTTTGCTTTTCATTTCTAAAAACCATCGAAACAGTTTCTGTGCCTTTTGACCAAATATCTTTGTCTTTAGTAATTGCATATTCTACCACATAAATAATAATTCCGATAGCTCCATTTACTTCATTTTTTAAAACTTCCTTTATATTGTAGTCTATTTTTAAGCCTTTTGTGCGTGTAATTTTGGTCAAATAACTCAAAAAGCCATTATAATCGCTATTGAGAACCGAACCTCTATCAGAAATATTGAAGGTAACAACTGTAGAAGTTACATCTTTTGCCATATGCTTCATAACAGCTTTTACATCTTTAGTATCACCTAATTTAGAATACGCATCTGCAAATTCCATTAGATTTTTTTTAATAATTACTTGAGCAGCTTTATCTCTAGCTTTTTGTTTTTCTTCTTTTGTAATTTTGCCTTTTCTTTGGGCATAAAGCGAAGACTGAAACATAAAAGAAGAAAGTATAATACTCAAAACAAAACAAGTTTTGAGAAGTGTATTCTGACTTTTTTTGATTAAATAAGGGGAAAAAGTTGAGTGTATCATAATTAAGGATAATTATTTAAGAATAAGTTTAAATTGACAAGATAACAGAAATAATAGAATCAATGTTTGGTCTGGTCAGGTTTAAGAAGGAAAAAGGTTTTGTAAAAATAGTTTTTTAGAATCAAAAAACTATTTTTATAAGAGTTTTTGAATTAATTAATCTGAAAATTAATCTTTTTACAAGAATTAATCCAATAAAATAGTGCGAAGTCTATATTGTAAAATGCAAAAAAGAGCTTTGGTATCACTTGTCTTGTTTGAAAGAGTACTTTAGAATTGTAAAAACGTTTATAAAACTGTATATTTAGGGTTGTACTTACAAATTCTATTTTGAAGGGTTGGTGTATCAAAATCAGAAGCTGAAAGTTAGAAATAGATAAAATAAAATCATTTAATTAAAAAAAGGCGCATGTCTGAACAACTATCTCGCATTCAAGTACTTATTGTAGATGATGTTCCAAGTAATTTATTTACTCTTCGTGCATTATTAGAAGAGCATTTTGAGGAAATTGAAATTGTAGAAGCAAATTCGGGTATTGAGGCATTAGAAGTTTTGATGCGTGAATCGATTGACCTAATTATTTTGGATATTCAAATGCCCGAAATGGACGGTTTTCAAACGGCAAAACTTATCCGTAGTCGTAAAAAGACAAAAAATATTCCGATTGTTTTTCTGACAGCAGCATATAAATCAGAAGAATTTAAAGAAAAGGGATTTTCATTAGGAGCAACGGATTATCTTACCAAACCGATTGATGATTATCAGCTCACAAGCCGAATAAATGCTTATTTGAGTATTATTAAATTAGAAAAAAATCATAAATCAGAATTAGAAAAAAAGGTAGAGGAACGAACTTCAGAACTCAAAAAAGCGCTTACACAAATTAAAGAAACGAATCTAAAATTAGAAACAACTCTTAGCAAACTCAAAAATGCACAAAAACAGGTAATTGCTCAAGAAAAATTAGCTTCTTTGGGTGAACTAACAGCAGGAATAGCCCATGAGATAAAAAATCCATTGAATTTTATTATTAATTTTTCGGAATTATCAAATGAGATGATTATCGAACTCAATGAAACTTTTAAGAATAATGAAAAAAATATTTTAGAGGGAAGACTCAATGATGTTGCATTAGATGAGATAGAAAATATTAAAGATATTTTACAAAACTTAAATGAAAATTCAGAAAAAATACACGAGCATGGAAAGCGTGCCGATAGTATCATCAATAATATGCTGATGCACTCACAAGAAAGAAAAGGAGTGTATCAAGACACACATATAAATACGATGTTACAGGAGTATATTAGTTTGGCTTATCATAGCACAATTAATAATTACAAGGGGTTTGCTGCCAAAATAGAAACCAATCTTGATGCAAATGTAGGCAATGTAAAAATTATTCCACAAGATTTGGGGCGTGTATTTTTGAATGTTGTGAGCAACTCTCTTTATGCTCTTTACAATAAAAAAAGTAAATTAGGAGATAGTTTTGACCCAACACTTACGGTCAAGACCATTAATAATAAAGATAGAATAGAAATTATTTTTAGGGATAACGGAATAGGAATTTCTCAAGAGATGATAGACAAAATTTTTAATCCATTTTTTACTACCAAGCCAGCAGGGGAAGGAACTGGATTAGGGCTATCTATCTGTTATGATATTGTTAGAAATATTCATAAAGGCGAAATTCAAGTGGATTCAAAAGAAGGAGAATATACAGATTTTAGTATTTTCTTGCCAAAAAATATTGATTTTGAAAGCGAAAATGGTGAAAATGACAATCTTCAAAAATAGGTTATATATAAGTTTTTAAATAAATTTAATGTTCGACTAAAAAAGAGCAATAATAGTTTCAAAAAACTATTATTGCTCTTTTTTTAATGACTATGATTCTGATACTAAAGTATTGACTACAAAAAAAGTTATTTTCTAATCAAAGCACCTTCTTTTTCGAAGGCAGAAATAAGTCGTTGCATGGTCTTGTCAATAGTTTTTTCGTCTAGTGTTTTGTTTTTGTCTTGCAATGAGAAAGCAACAGAATACGATTTTTTGCCTTCTTCCATTTTATCACCCTCATAAATATCAAAAATAGAAATATTTTGCAGAATTTTTCGCTCTGTTTTTTGAGCTATTTTTTGAATGTCAGCAAAAGAAACGTTTTTGTTCAAAACAAGAGATAAATCACGACGAACAGTAGGGAATTTGGAAAGGGCAGAAAATTCTCTAGGTTTGATTTTTTGATTTAATAAAGCTTCCCAACGGATTTGAGCATAAAAAACGTCTGTATTTGTATCAGTCAATTTGCATAATTTTTTCTTGACCAATCCCATTTTCAAAATCTGTTGAAAAGA
Organism: uncultured Cytophagales bacterium; assembly: GCA_937136415.1. Lineage (GTDB taxonomy): Bacteria > Bacteroidota > Bacteroidia > Cytophagales > Bernardetiaceae > Bernardetia. The sequence goes on from CAKZOK010000004.1 coordinate 69,497, forward strand.
ATCTTTTCCTGTTCTTTTTGTCAGTTCGATGCCGTATTGAAGTTCCTTATCTTCACTCAATTTGTTTTGGTCAAAATCAGAAATATCAAAACCAACAGCTTTCATAATTCTTTGAACAACACTAGAAAGCTCAAAATAATCTACTGGAGTAGCTTTTTTGTTCCACGAAGTAGGCGTTTGCCCAGCCAAGAAAATTCCTAACTGCCATTCTTCAAAATATTTATGTTGTTCATCTTTTGGCTCTTCTATTTTATTATACACTTTCCCAAATTCAAAACCTTTGATAAGTTCTTCTTGTCTATTTAGGTTTCTTGTGATACTTTCCAAACCACCAAAAAGCAAACTTTGGCGCATTACGTCCAAATCTACACTCAATGGATTGAGCATTTTTACGCTTGTAGTTTCTCTTTCTGTTGCTTTTGAATAAGTAGAAGAAGTCAATGAATTATTCATCATTTCAGAAAAACCCATTCCTACCAAAATATCAGATGTTTTTTTACGAATTTCTTGTGTTTTTGAAAGCGAAGGAGCAATATAATCAGTCGCTGCCGTCTGTGGAAATTCAATATTATTGAGTCCATAAATACGCAAAACTTCTTCAGCAATATCGGCAGGTTGCAAAACATCAACACGATATGTAGGCACTGAAACAGTTATAAACTCTTCTGTTTCGGTCTTACTTTCTATTATGATTTCGATATCCAAATCTGTTAGAATTTGCTTTACAGTTTCCTTTGGAATATTATTTCCGATAAGTGTATTCAAATAATTATATGAAACTTCAAAAACAGGATTTTGAATTTTTTGAGAATACAAATCTGTAACTTCGCTAAAAATAGTTTCTTCTGTTGCTGCCACTTCTTCAATCAATAAAGCTGCGTATTGGAGTGGATAAAGCACATTGTTTGGGTCTGTTCCACGAGCAAAACGAAAAGAAGCATCTGTAAAAAGGTCGTGGATTTTGGACGTTTTTCTAACAAAATCAGGCGAAAAATAAGCCGATTCTAAAAATATATTGGTTGTAGCATCAGAAACGCCAGAATCTGCACCACCAAAAACACCAGCAATACAAAGAGGATTCATTTCATTATCACAAATCATCAAATCATTTTCAGAAAGTTTGTAGGTTTGTTCGTCTAAGGCTACAAATTCTGTTTTGTTTTTTAAAGTAGAAACTACAATTTTATTTCCCTTAATTTTGTCAGCATCAAAGGCGTGTAAAGGCTGCCCAAAAGAATGCAAAACGTAATTTGTAATATCAACAATATTATTAATTGATTTCTGACCAATAGACTCCAAAGCCATTTTGAGCCACGCAGGAGAAGGAGCAACTTTAATATTTTTGATAGTTATTCCTGCATATCTAGGGCAAGCCACTGCGTTTTTTATCTCTACTTGAACGGCTTCTTTTTGATTAATTTCTTTTTTTAATGTATCAAATTTTTCAATACTAGGCATCGAAATTTCACGCCTCAAACGAGCCTTCAAATCTCTAGCCGTTCCATAATGTGAAGCTGCATCTACTCGGTTTGGTGTAAGTCCAATTTCTAAAATTGTATCATTCTGTAAATCAAAAACTTTACTTGCCTTTGTTCCGTTTTTGTGTTGTGCTTTTTCGCCTTCCAAGACCAAAATACCGTCGTGTTCTGTTCCCAAGCCTAGCTCATCTTCGGCACAAACCATTCCTTCAGAAACTTCTCCACGGATTTTTCCTTTTTTAATTTTGAACGGTTCGCCGTCTTTTGGGTAAAGCATTGTTCCGATAGTTGCTACAATTACTTTTTGTCCTTTTGCAATATTTGGCGCACCACAGACGATATGTAAATTTTCTTTTTCTCCAATATCAACTGTTGTTACACGCAAACGGTCGGCGTTGGGGTGCTGCTCACAGGTCATTACTTCGCCCACTACAAAACCTTTCAAACCTCCTTTTATTTGTTCGAAAGTTTCGATTCCTTCTACTTCTAATCCTGTTTCGGTAAGGTATTCTGCTATTTTTTCAGCAGATTCTTCTAATTGAATATATTTTTTGAGCCAGCTAAGTGAAATGTTCATATCTTTTATAATTTGTCGCTCGTGAGGACACGAACAACGACTATTTTAATTTCTAATTACAATTTTTTTATAGATGCGAAGATAAGAAGATTTTGGGAAATTATCTATATTGATGGCTTCAATCTGCTAATCAAGCAAAATTATATTTCTGTGTGTCGGTAAGGATAGGCTGTTCAGAATTTGAAAAATTCTTCCTAAAAGTCGTCGGTGGGGACACCGACAACGGCTTAGTTAAAATTATTTTATTTTTGTAGAAATTTAGCTGCGTAATGTTGTTGTTTGATAAGCGTAACAATTTCAATATTTCGCTGCGATGCAGCTAAAATACAGTCTATTTTTGAAAATCATAATTACAAAATGGTACGAAAAAATAACTAAATTCTGAACAGCCTACCTTTGACATATTAGAAAAATAATAAAATACAATTAAAGACAAGTCTTTAACCTACAAATACATTCTATTGGATTACCAAAAAACGATTGACAAAGTTTTTATGAACTTGCTCTGATTTTTTTTAATTCATAAATTACATTTTCAAGATTATGTTCATCTTTTTTACCTGCGAGAAATTCAAAATTATTTTTTTTCTAATAATTTTTTAGAATTTTCATTTTCAGAATTAGTATATGCTTCGATTAAATTCAAGTTTAGTTTTTCAAAACCAAATTGAATTATAGTTTTTAGAGATTCATTCATAATTCCTTTTCCTTGAAAATTTGGATTCAAATCGTAACCTACTTCTGCTTTTTTTCTGTCTTCTGAAAAATTCCATAAGCAAATACTACCCACCATTTTATCATTGTTCTTTTCAGTAATTGCCCAATAAAAAAATATTCCCTGTTTGATTTGAGTATTAATTTTTGAAATAAATTCTAGTGCTTCTTCTTTTGTTTTTGCGCTTGCTCTTTTGACAAATTTGTTTATTTCTTTATCAGAACGCAAGAAAGAAACTGCTTGCCAATCAGAAATTTTTAATTTTCTTAATAATAAAGGTTATCACGGTTAATTTTCCATGTATCTGTATTGCACTCTCATATTGTGTAATGCAACAGCTATTCTAAACATTGTTTCTCTCACTTGAAAGGTTTTAAGTCTGATTTTATTTCGTATAATTTTCAGTCTTTTTACTCCTGCAAATGCATGTTCTACTTCTACTCGTAAAGCAGCAAGTTCTTTGTTTACTTTCTTTTTATGTGGCTCTAACTCTTCTTCTTTGGGTTTTTTGAATGGTAGTATAGCATTTTGGTAGTCTTTATCTATACCTAAAAAACCCAAATCTGCTAAGAGGCAAATTCCACCTTTTATTTCTATTTTTCCATCATCCCAAATCATTTTGTCGTGTGTCTTTCCCTCAAATCCATGCGTTATGTAAACTATTTTTTGATTCGGTTCACAAATAGCCATGTATTTTTGTGTATGTATCTTTTTTTACCACTATACTCATCTTTTTGAATCTGATAATCAGTGGAACGAGGAACTAGAGTTTCAACAACATCTACTAAAAGCCAACTTGTTTCCTCTTCTTTATAATGAAAAGTATCACCTGTTTGAGGAACAAATCCTAATTCAGACAAACTACTTTCTAAAAGAGGAGAAAGATAAGAAATCCACTCACTTACTTTTGCTTGACTAATACTAAATAAATAGGCGTGGTACGCTTGATTAGGGGTTTCCTTCATATAAAGCAGCATAAACCATAGTTTTCTTGTACTACCAAAAAGACTACTCAAATTTGACTATTATTTATGGACCATAACGACAATGTACAAATTGTGCAAGGGCGTTTGTCCGTTTCATATACTTTCTTAGAACAATGGTATTCTCGCCCTGATGATGCAGTTTCAAAGGGGCGTTGGGAAATATCTCACAAATGCTGGGTATTTTGGGAAAGTGTATTGAAGGCAAACGACAAGGCAAAACGGCAAGTTGATAAAAAAGACTTACCGAGTTATCAAGAGTTAGAGCTGGCTTATAACAAAGCAAAAGCTACTCAATTACCTTATTATTTTGGTAGATATGAAAATCTAAAAGATTTAAAATACTTCACAAAAAAATACGATGCTCATATAGGAGCTTGTTTGAAACGTGCAGCAGGTATTTTGCGCTTTTTAATTAATATAAAAGGCAAAAAAGATGCTTCAAAACTCGGTTTTCAAAGTAAAAAAGCTGTCTATTTGGCAGTTTTAGGCTACTTAAAAGACAATCAAAATACAATTAAAGGCATTGGAAACGGTACGAATATGCGCTATTTGCAGCAAAAAGTAACCGACTTTAAGACAAACGGTATTGAATCTATCACTTATGGAATGGTTGGGAATCAAAACCGAAGACTTGTAAAAGATGTAACTAAAGATGTACTTCTTTATTTGGCTTTTAATGAGTTTAATCGTATTCCTCAAACGGCACAATTAGAACGAGTTTATGACAAATTTATTCGTGAAGGAAGGGAGCTTGTAAATACTACAACAGGGGAGGCATATTTAGCAAAAGATTGTAAAAGCATTTCGCATGATGCAATTTATAGCTTAATCAAAAAAAATAAAGATGTTCGTTTTGCTTTAGAATATCATTATTTGACGGCTCTTACATTTCAGAATAGAAATTTACCTTTTGTACACCGTAATCAGCCTACTTTTTCACTTTCAAAACTTACGATGGATGATAAAAGCATTCGTTTTAAGGCAAAAGGAGGAATGAATGTTTGGGTTTATTTTGTTTTTGATATGTATTCAGGTGCTATTTTATCAAGTCCTTTTGGGGTTGATAAATACGTACAGGAAACGAACCCAAAGACAGGAAAAAAGACACGAGTAAAGAAAGACGGTAAGACATTAGACCTTGTCAAACGTGCTATACTTGGCGTTTTTGAATATCTTCATAATGAAGGTTATCAAGGCGTTGTTCCTTGGGAGATTGAAAGTGAAGTTCACTTGGCTGATTCTCTCAAAGATAGCTCTCTAAAAGAAGAAGAAATTTTTCCTTTTGTTCGTTTTTGTAAGCCACGTAATCCACAGGAAAAGAAAGCAGAAGTATTTATTAAGCAATATAAATACGAACAGGAGCTGCACGATGTGGGAGGTTTGGCAAGACCGTTTTTGAAACGATTAGAGAATGTTTTGAATACAGAAGATACACAAATTTCGTTTTCACAACAGGAAATAATGGACAAAACAACGGCTTGTATTGATAGATACAACAATGAACCACAAAAAAAATACGGAGGAAAAAGCCGTATGCAGCGTTTCAAAGAAGGATTGCAGATTGACAAAATGGAAACGTTGAGTTATCAAAATCTAGCTTATTACTTGGGAGAAAGTAAAGAAGTACAGGTTTATAGAAACCAGTATGTACAGGCTTTTGCCGATGAATGGGAATTACCTTACAAAAATACATGGTTTTCTAAAACTGACGCTACCAACAAAGTACAAGTTTATCATTTGCCATTCGTGGAGGATAAGGCTTGGATTTATCAAGGCGATAAGCTCATTTGTGAAGCTGATAGGTTCACAGCAGAACGAAAAGCAGCACAAGCACGCATCGAAGAAACGGAAAACAACGGTGCAAATTTAGGTAGAATGAAACACGCTAGAGAAGTAGTAGAAAATGAAGCTAAGGAATTAGTAGAACAGTTTTCTATGAAAGAATTAGAGCCTATTATTCAAGACAATTTCAATAATAAATTTTCTAAAAAACAAACAGGACTCTATGCACCTGATGAGCAAGATGATGACGATTTCACAATGGAAATTATAGACATTGCTTCTTAATAGTGCATAAAAAAAGCCGATACGCAAATATCGGCTTAGGAGTCAATTTCAAATTGATAAAAATTAACAGTACAAAAGTATGACAAACGAATTTAAAAACCAAATTGTAAGCGAACTTAAAAAACGCTTAGACAACGATAGTCAAAATAAGTTGGCTACAAAACTAGACATTTCAAGTACGAATATGTCACATATCTTGAATCGAAAGTGGGAAAAGATAAGTGATGACTACTGGCGCAAACTGGCGCAAGCTCTTGGCTTGGATAATCAATGGCAGTTGTTCGGTTCGGTATCACTTACAACAATTCAGAATCTTTGTAAAGATGCTCAAAACAATCATCGTTTTTTGGCAGGTTATGGAAGCACAGGAGCAGGAAAAACAACGGCTTTACGTTCGTATTCTAATCAAAACGCTAATGTAGGATATGTTTTGTGTGATGTATTGATGAATCAAAATCAGTTTTTGAGTGAGATACTTCAAAGTTTTGGTCTTACAACGGAAGGAACAAAGATTAATAAGGTGCAAAAAATAGCTAACCATTTGAATAAAGTAGAAAATCCTTTACTCATTCTTGATGATTTTGGAAAAGTAAGTGATAGTATTTATCAGCTTTTGCAGCTTATTTATGACCGTACCGAAGGCAGCGCAGGAATTGTAATCTTTGGAGTAGAATATTTGAAGGATTATTTAGACAAACTCAGGCACCATTTGAAGAATGTGGAGAGTGGAGATGAAATCTATGAAGATGTTTTGGGCTTTTTAGATGCATATGAAGATATTGAAAGTGAATTTGATAGTCAAATTGGGTGATTATGTTGTTAGAAGAATCTAGAAAAAGAAGAATACGAGGAAAAAAAAGAACTATTGCAGTGCCTGCTAGCGATAATCTTAGCGCTGAAATACAACCTTTTCAGATAGGCGATATGGTTCTTAAGGCACAAGGGGTTCCAAAGGTATATTTTAAAAGACTACGTTATGAAGGTTGCCCTTCTCTTTCTAAGCGTGGAGAATTATTGAAGCCTGAAACATTAGTAGACATGAACCGTGACGATTTAATTAGAAGCCTCTTTCTGATTTTTAATCGAAGTTTCAATGTAACTTGGAAGGGACACTTTGATTGTTTAATTAATTATATACGTTGGTTTGATACTAATGGGTTCGTTCCGATAGATGGTGATTACTTTACTGAGGAATATACTGATGCATATATGAGTTATTGGAGTGAGCTAATAAAAAAAGGAAAGTACATAAAAATATTGCCAAATTTGAATTACAGTACTCTTCTAATTTTGATTGAATTATACCTCTAAAAAAGATTTCTTCGCAAACTGGAGCCAAGATTACTAAACGAAAAATATTAAGCTTTTCATCTATCGAAAACTTCGAAATATTTATATCTCTTAGAGAGATCTGGGATATGTCACTGATAGACGATTGCGTTTTTTTTAGAATAAAAATTATAAAAGGTTCTACATTAATAAAAAAAACTATAACAAAAGCCGTATACAATAAGCTTCTCAAGCTTAATTTTTTAAAAATATTTCTCAATTTAACTTTCCAAATTTTATAGGCTAGATATACAAACAAAAGTATTGACAATTCACTATAATAATATTGACCATAGTAATTGTCAAACATTGCTACTCCAAGCAACATTGAAAAAAGCAAAAAAATTAGATAAAAAGCAAAAACTTTTAAAATCCTAAATAGACTTTTCATTTACAGGTTATTAAATGGTCGTATGATTTATACGACCATTCAGTTTTAGTATTTCGAACATATTAATGAAACAAAATATGCCACCAGCCGTGAGCAACTGCTCCAGCCCCAACAGTTTGTGTTTGGTGAGCACAATCATCACATTCATCCATAGGTGGGGTGTGACAATCATTCTCAGTACCACCTGAAATAGTAGCTAATAAATCATTTGATGCAACTGCATCGGCTTTACTTTTTAAAGCATCTAGAGTTAATTTACTAATAATTTAATAATATAATATTGGACATTAATTTAAAATCAAAGTGATATATGAGGTTTTAAAATGCCGTGCACTGCAATCTCAAAAGTTTCATAACTCATTTTGAAATATCAAAGAAAAGTTAATTCTACACTTCACCGCATTTACAAATTAAA
>CAKZOK010000005.1 GCA_937136415.1 uncultured Cytophagales bacterium
ATTACTGGTAACTGGTAACTGGTAACTGATTACTGGTAACTGGTAACTGGTAACTGATTACTGGTAACTGGTAACTGGTAACTGATTACTGGTAACTGGTAACTGATTACTGGTAACTGGTAACTGATTACTGGTAACTGATTACTGGTAACTGGTAACTGGTAACTGATTACTGGTAACTGATTACTGATTACTGAAAACTATTCACTGATAACTGAAAACTGAAAATGTGTGGAATAACAGGAATTTTTGCTTTTAATGAAATTGGTCGTTTTTCGCTTGTTCGTTTGCAGGAAGCAACCGAAAGACTAGAACATCGTGGACAAGATGCACAACGATTATACAATGATTTTTTTGTTGGTTTGGGGCATCGTCGTTTGTCTATTTTGGATTTGTCTTCGGCTGCAAACCAACCGATGAGTACAAAAGATGAGCGTTATACGATTGTTTTTAATGGAGAAATTTATAATTTTAAGGAATTACGAAAGGAATATTTGAGTGATTTAGACAATGTTGATTTTGAGACAGAATCAGATACAGAGGTTTTATTGCAGCTTTATATTCGTTTCAAAGAAAAATGTTTAGAAAAACTTAACGGCTTTTTTACTTTTGCTGTCTATGACAATCAAGAAGAATCAATTTTTATAGCTCGTGACAGAATTGGAATAAAACCTCTTTTGTATTATCACGATGAAGACAAATTTGTTTTTTCTTCCGAAATGTCGTCGCTTATGGCGTATCGTTTTCCTAAAAAATTAGATTTTGCAAGTATTCGTTTGTACTTTTCCTTGCATTATATTCCTGCGCCTCATACGATTTTCGAAAATGTATATAAACTTCCTGCTGGGCATTATCTCAAAATAAAGAAAAAAGAAGTCGTTTTAGAAAAATATTACGAAATTCCAAAAAACTACGAAACTCAAAATTATAAGTCTATTTCATACAATGATGCTCAAAAAGAATTAGTCAATTTATTGGAAGAGTCTGTCAAAAAACGCTTGATTTCTGATGTTCCGATTGGTTCTTTTTTGAGTGGAGGGATTGATTCTTCTGCCATTGTTGCGCTGGCTACTCGTCATACCAAACACCTCAATACCTTTTCGATTGGCTACAAAGACGAACCTCTTTTTGATGAAACGAGTTACGCCAATTTAGTTGCCAAAAAATTCAATACTAATCATACTGTTTTTACGCTTTCGAATAATGATATTTATGAAGCTGTTTTTGATATGCTTCCTTTTTTGAGCGAGCCTTTTGCAGATTCTTCGGCTATTCCGTTTTATGTTTTGAGCAAACACACCAAACAAACGGCTTCGGTGGCTCTTTCTGGCGATGGTGGAGATGAGCTTTTTGCAGGCTACAACAAATATTTGGGAGAATATAAAGCTAGAAATTTGGGTTGGAAAGAAAATCTAATAAAGAATAATTTAGGTTTATTAGAAAAATTACCCAAATCAAGAAATTCATTTTGGGGAAATAAATTCAGACAATTACACCGTTTTGCAAAAGCTGCACAATTATCTAAGCAAGAAAGGTATTGGTTTTTGAGTAGTTTTATTGATGAGCAAAATGTAGAAAATATTTTTCAATCTGATGTTTTTGATTTATCAAATGAAGATAATAAATTTCAGAAGCGTAAAAATGACTACACAAAATTCATTTCTGAAAGCAAGAAAAACGACATCAATGAAATGCTTTATGCAGACATGAATTTGCTTTTGCCAAATGATATGCTTCATAAGGCAGACCAGTTTTCGATGGCGCATTCCTTGGAGGTGCGTGTTCCTTTTCTTGACCATAATCTAGTAAATTTTGCTTTTCAGATTGAAGAACAATACAAAATCAATCCAAAAATAAAAAAGCGTATTCTTCAAGATGCTTTCAAAACTATTCTTCCTGCCGAGCTATACAATCGCAGCAAACATGGTTTTGATGTTCCGTTAGCAAAAGGCTTTCAAACGCTTTTAAAGCCACTTATTGAGAAAAGTTTGGATAGAAATTTTATTGAAGAACAAGGGATTTTTAGCCCTGTTTATACCGAAAATCTAAAACAAAAAATAAAACAAGGAACAGATTATGACCAAAATCACGTTTGGGCATTTATTGTTTTTCAAGAATGGTGGAAAAAAAATGATATTCAAAAATTTATTGAAGAAGAAGAAGAGTTTTAGATAAAATGGTCGCTCGTAGGGACACGAGCAACGATAAAGTTAATTTTTCTTTGAAAAATTGATTATTTTACAAAATAAAATTTTGTCTTTAGACAAAAAATACTTCCATTGCTCATGTCCTACGAGCTACACAATAAAAAAGAAAATGATACTCAACCAAACCTTACGCACACTTTTTGAAAGAGATATAAACAAAGTCAAAACAGAAATTGAGAGCTACAAAAATGAAGAAAATCTATGGAAAATAGAAGGTAAAGTTCTCAATTCTGCTGGTAACCTTTGTTTGCATCTTATCGGAAATCTAAATCATTTTATTGGTGCAGAAATTGGAAAAACAGGTTATATCAGAGAAAGAGAATTAGAATTTTCTCAAAAAAATATTCTAAGAACAGAACTAATTAAAAAGTTAGAAGAGGTTATCAAAATTGTAGATGATTCTATAAAATCATTGAGTGAAGAAGAATTATTTGCCCAAACTTCTGTCCCAAAATTTACAGAAAAACAAACCAATGCTTTTTTGCTTTTACATTTACACGCTCATCTTAATTATCATCTAGGACAAATCAATTACCATAGACGATTATTAGACAAATAAAACTGTATAATAGACAGAGAAGTCTGTTGAAAAGAAATATATTATCCCAACAGGCTAAGAAGTCTGTCATACATATTTTAAAAAAAATGAAATTCAAACTAACACTAGTTACAGTTTTATTAGCAATTATTTGTATTTCAAATACAGTTTTTGCTCAAAAAAAGGAAACCTATTATCAAGATATGTCTTTCAAAACGGAAGATTTTATTTATGACCCTTATATCAAAACGGTTCGGCTTTATCCCAATCAAAACCCTTCGCAGGCTGCACAATTAGAACAGCCTATTATTTCACTTTCACAGCAAATTCCATTGCTTCTGACTTTTGATGAGCTGGCAAGTGATGCACGAGTGTATAAGGCAAAAATTATCCGTTGTGAATCGGATTGGACTGAAAGCAGCCTTCCTGATATGGAGTTTTTGAGTACTTATAATGATTTTTTGATACGTGATTATGATTTTTCTATAAATACCAAAATTCCTTTTATTCATTATAAATTTGAAATTCCTAAAGTAAAAATTTCAGGAAATTATGTAGTAAAAGTATTCTTTCAAGATGAAGAAAATCTAATTCTGACAAAACGTTTTATGGTTTTTGAAGAAAAAACAAGCGTTGATTTTAAGCAAATTCCGTCGGTAGGAGGTCAAAATTCTCTGAAGTATCAACAGTTCAAACTTTCTGTAAATTATACAGGTGTGAATGGTGTAGTAAATCCGAACAAGCAATTTGAAGTAGTGGTAAGGCAGAATTATCGTTGGCAAAATGCTATTTATGATTTGAAACCGACTTTTGTAAAAGATTTTCAGAAAACATTAGAATTTAGTTCTCTGACAGAAGTGCAGCGTTTTTTGGGTAGTAATGAATTTAGATTGTTTGACATTCGTACACAACGTAAATTTGGTTGGGGAGTAGATAGTGTTCGTTATCAAAAAAATAGCGACCATGTTTTTTTACAAAGCGAAAAATCAAGAGCAAATCTAGCTTATGGAACTCGTTTGGAGGATTTTGATGGACAATTTTATATAGAAAACAGCCAAAGAGCCGAGCAATCTCAAACAGAAGCTGATTATGCTTATGTCAATTTTGTATTAGAATCTCAAAAATTAAATAATGATGTGTATATAATTGGAGGTCTGACAGATTGGAAAATAAACTCACTTTTTAAGATGCGTTATGTCAATGAAGGAGGGTATTATACTGCTGAAGTATTATTGAAACAAGGCATTTATAATTATTTTTATACCACTTTAAATGATAAAAAAGAAGTTGATTATTCTCCTTTAGAAAATAATTATAGACAAACTCAAAATGCTTATGATGTCTTTATTTATTATCGTCCGATGAGCAGCAGAACGGATTATTTGGTGGGGTATCGTAAGATTTAAGAAATCAAACAAAAAATTGTTTCTACTTACAAAATCTATTATCTTAGTCAAAATATTAACCAATATTACAATTACTTAAAATAAAAAAATAACTTAATAAACTTAACTTTAGTATAATTATGTCAGACAAACCAGCTTATGCAAATCCTATGATGCGTCAAGATGCCCTCAAAGGCAAAACAATCGTTATTACAGGTGGTGGAACAGGTTTAGGGCGTTCGATGGGAACGTATTTTTTAAAATTAGGAGCTAATCTTGTCATTACAAGCCGTAAATTAGATGTTTTGGAAAAAACTGCTAAGGAAATGGAAGATGAAACAGGTGGAACTGTATTACCTTTAGCCTGTGATGTACGAAATTATGAGCAAATTGAAGAAATGCTCAAAGCATCAGTAGAAAAATTTGGTGGTGTTGATGGGCTTCTCAATAATGCAGCAGGAAATTTTATCAGTCCAACAGAAAGATTATCGCACCGTGCTTATGATACTATCGTTGATATTGTTTTGAAGGGAACATATTATTGTACACTTGCCTTCGGAAAATATTGGATTGAATCAGGCAAAGCAAACAATTATGCTGACCCAAAAACAGTTTTGAGTATTGTTACTACATACGCCGATACAGGTTCGGGGTATGTTGTTCCTTCGGCTACTTCGAAGGCTGGCGTTGTGGCTCTTACCAAATCTTTGGCAGTAGAATGGGCAAAATATGGCATTCGTTTTAATGGTATTGCCCCTGGTGCTTTTCCTACAAAAGGAGCTTGGGAACGTCTTATGCCTAAAAATCTACAAGATAAATTTGATATTAAACATCGTGTTCCTGTAAAAAGAGTGGGCGAGCATCAAGAACTTGCTAACCTTGCAGCTTATCTTATTTCTGATTATTCGGCTTATATCAATGGTCAAATTATCACGATTGACGGTGGTGAAGTAGCCCAAGGTGGTGGACAGTTTTCAATGTTAGAACACGTTCCTCAAGAAATGTGGGATATGGTCGAACAAATGACTCGTAGCGCAAAAAGTAGTTAATCAATCAATTACGAATTACGAATTATGAATTACGTTTTATTTTTAACTCGTAATTTTCGATTCGTAATTCGTAATCCCTCATAAGTTATGCAAATCAAAAAAGACGACAGCCTTTTACTTTGACAGTCCTTTCACAAGGCTGTCAATAGTTTAAAAAAATAAGCACTTTGCACCAAATTATGATGAAAAATATAGAAACCTAAAAGCAAAACCAGAGCTAAAACAAGAAGTTTGGGGAGTAGATAATATTCCAACGGCTTATGAAAATGGATATATAACAATGACTTTGGAAGATTATATTATTCCACAAAATATAGAAATGATTTATAGACATATTCCAGAAGCTAGAAAGTTTATTCAAATTTTGTCTTTTCATTTGAAATAAAAATTACCCCAAAACCTCCAATTCCTTAGCTTCAAAACGCCCAGAATCTTTCAAATAACCAATAATAAAGTTACCAAAATCGGTATCAAAATCAGCCTTTTCAAAATTTTCTATCAAAACAGTTTTGTCATCTTCGAACTCTTTATTTTTTCTCAAAAAATCAGGTATATTATGCTGCACCGAAAATCGTAAGAAGCGAATTTCTACATTTTGAGAATCTTCTTTTATTGCTTTTTCAAACAAATCAAAACTCTTATTTACTTGTGCCAATTTCGTATAAGGATTCCAAGAAAACTGTGCCATCATAGACTCACAAGCAGCACGATACGCCAACAAAAGTGCAGATGGATTTTTTTCCCTTTTGAGTTTTTGCAAAAATTTTTCAATTTTTTGTTCATTTCCTATTGCTCCAAAATAGCATTTTCGTATTTCTTTTTTATGCATAATTAAATAATGAAGGTGCTTTATAAAATTGATTGTATTTTGTTATGTCGGACATCTCAAAGCTGTCAGTAGAGTTGAATAACGTGAGGTTGGTGTTTAACTCTCTGATTGTCAGTGTTTTAAAGGTGTTTGTTGTTCTTGTATAATAGGGTAACATACGTTTTAGTGTGTGAGTAGATGTAGCGAATGTTTTGGCTTTCGAAAAATAACTATCTCACAACTCCTAACCTAAAGGTCTTGCGTTTTTCGTGCTTCTGAAATAAACGACTGAACAGGCGAAATGCTAATCAAGAAAAGATAGCTTTTTATTTTTTTTGATGCAGAAATCATAGAAAGATTTTTTTATAAAAAATAGTACTTTTATTTTCTCTAAAAAAACAAACTTTTATCGGATTTTGCAATATTTACAAATCATTTTTTTGCTTTGGCAGCCTTTTTAAATAAATAAAATTTATAAATCCTTGCTTTTATTTTATTTTTTGCCTTCTTTGTAGTAAAAATTTTATTATTTTAAAGAAAAACAGAATGAAAAATTTATCTTCACTTTATATTCTTATATTTTTAGTGTTTTTTTTTAGTGGTTGTGATACAAAAACTACTTATGAAACCATAAATACCGACCAAAAATATTCTCTTGAATTGCCCTCTTACTTACAAAAAGGTACAGATTTGCACGATGATGCAAGTCTTCAATATCAAAATTTATTGAAAGAATTTTATATTGTGGTAATAGAAGACAACAAAGAAGACTTGAATAACCTAATTGATGAAAATGAAATAGCAGATTTATATTCAAAAGATTTTACGGGATATTCTGATTTATTGGTAGAAGGATTTAAGGAAAATCCAGATGTAGGCTTTGATGGAAAGTTTACAGAATGGAAAATAGGAACACTAGATGCAAAATACTTCAAACTTTCTGCACAGGTAGAAGGCTTAGATGTTTTTTATCATTATACATTGATAGAAGGAAAAAATACCTACTACCAAGTTATGCAATGGACACTTGCAGACAGGAAAGATGCCTATAAAGATGAAATGGAAAAAATTGCAAAGTCATTTAAAGAATTATAAACTAAACTTCTAAAATGATTAACTTTGTTTCTATAAAATCTAACAAAATACTAAACTATGACACAACATATAGAAATCAAAAATGATTATTCTTTAGAGTTACCAGATTTTTTGAATGCAACAGATTCGCTCAATCCAAGTGCTTCACTGCAATTTCAAAACCTAAGTAAAGAATTTTTTATTATTGTAATAGAGGAAGATAAAAAGGAATTTACTAGAAAAATTGTAGAAAATAATGCTGAAGAAATTTATCCTCCCAATTTGAAAGGATATACAGATATTATCAATCATTCTATTGGTGAAACTATCAAAATTAGCGCACGTACTGATATTGAGGATTTGGAAATCAATGGTTTGGCTGCCAAAAATTTTACTATTCAAGGACAAACCAAAGACAAAATTCCTGTTTATTATAGTTTTACAGTCGTAAAAGGAAAAGATAATTATTATCAAATTGCTCAATGGACTGCCAAAAATCAGAAAGCTCTTTTTGAAAAACAAATGAGCGAAATTGCAAAATCATTCAAACAGTTGTAAGAATTTAATTTACCCACAAATTTATTTGTGGGTTTTATTTTGTTGAGTTTTCAAAATTCAAATATCATTCTTATCATATTTCTGACTTTACTCCTCCAGTCTAAACTCTACCCTTCTATTTTTTGCTCTTCCTTCTTCATTAAAGTTATCAGCAATTTGTTTTTGCGAACCAAACCCTTCAAAATTCACTCTATTTTTATCAATTCCTAAAGAAATAAGTTGTTCTGAAACAGATTTTGCACGATTTTTTGAAAGCTCCAAATTATATTCTGCTTTTCCTGTATTGTCAGTATGCCCTTCAATATTTACTTTTAGTGTTGGATTTTCTTTCAAGATTTCAAAAAGACGATGTATTTCGGGCAAAGAAGTTTCTTGCAAAGCATAACTATCAAAATCAAAAAATAGGTTGTTTAGTCTAACCGTTTTTTGAAGTTTTATTAGTTCAGATATTTTATATATTTCTACATTTTGATGTGTTGTAAAAATAATTGGTTTTTCTTTTATTCCTGTTTTTTTTGTGTTAGTGGCTAAATTTTGTTTTTTGCTTTGTTTATTTATCAAAACATTTTGAGAAGTAGAAAAATATCCTTTCTCTTTGGCATACATTCCAATTTTTGAAGTAGATGAACTTGAAATCAAATGATTAGAAATCTGAACTTGAAAAGAGCCATCTTTTTTACTCCGTGTTGTAGAAATCATCTTACCATTATTCAAATTCTCTATCACAACTTGTGTTTGTATTCCTTTTCCATTTTTATCAACAAGTTTTCCTCTAATAATTGTGGGAGGCAAAACAGGTTCTGGCGCAAAACGTTTGGGCACTTCAAAACGATAAATATCATAATTAGTCTTATACGAATTATTTTGATTTTGATTTTCTGTTTCTGTATTTTTCAAAACAATAAAAGCAAATTCTCCAGAAGTTCCCATATAAAAACCATCTAAAAATGGTGTATTAATACTTTTTCCTAAATTAATGGGTTCACTCCATTCTGTCCAAGAATTTGGATTTAAACGTTTTGACATAAAAATATCACCACTTCCAATTCCATAATGCCCGTCAGAAACAAAATAAAGCGTTTTCATATCTGGGTGCAAAAAAGGTTGAGTTTCGGCAAAAGGAGTATTGATTATTTTACCCAAATTTATCGGCTCATTCCATTCTCCTGTTTCTATGTTTTTTTCACTCACAAAAATATCAATATTAAACTCTTCTCTTCCGTGAAAATATAGATGGTCTTTGGGTGCTTTTGGCAAATAATTTCCTATTACACCCTCTCTATCCGACGAAAAAACAACAGCATTTCCATCTACCGAAAAGCTCAAACCAGCTTCATAATTAGGTGTATTAATGGGAAAAGGAAAAGCCTTAATCCTTCCCCAAGTTGGGTTATTATTCGAATTATCTTGCCTTATATTTCGTTCTGCAAAAAATAAATCTCCATTTCCTAGCTTATTATTTTGCTGTCGCAATTCGATTTTATAATCATCAAGGCTTCCATAATTTCCAAACAAAACTAAAGTATTTCCATCAAAACTAACACTTTGAGGTACTTCATGTGTGTTTGTATTTATACCATTTGGCAGACGAACTGCCTTTGAATACTTTCCATTTCCACTTTCTTTATCAAATACTGAATAATAAACATCTTGCCCAGTTCCCAAATCCATTCTACAAAAATAAAGCCCTTCATTTCCATAGGCATCAACAAACGGAACAGGCGCAGTTTCGTACCCATCTGTATTGATAAGTGTACCCAAATTTTTTAGGTTTAAGTTGTCTTCCTTTGTAGTCAATAATGAAATTATCTTATCAAAATCATTGCTTTTTTGGGGAAATAAAGGTCTAAATTTTTGATAAATTGCAATAGTTTCATTCCATTTTTTTTCTACAATAAACGGAGTAGCCAATTTTTGGACAGCTACAAAGGCAAGTTGGTGAGGCGCAAATTCTGTTATAAACTCTTCATACAAACTACAATTAATACAATTTTTATTATTAGATTTGGTTTCATAAATTACTCCTTTGTAGTGAAGATTAAGTTTACAAAAAAGCTGTAAAACGGTCATGTTTTTTGTTTTGGCAAAGGCTTCTAATTTTTTATATTCTTTTTTGTTTTTATACCCATATTCTGGAAAATTCCAATCAGCTCCATAAAATTCTGGAATAATATTTCTCAATTCATCTTCTGTATAATCTTCCAAAATACAATCACAATATTTTTCATATAAATATCCACTTCCTGTTCCTCTAGCACGCAAATCTGGAATATTTATAAATTCTTTTAAAAGACTTCGGCGAGCATTTCGGATTCCATTATAAGGACGAGTTTTTTTATAAATTTTCAAAAAATCAGTAGCTTGCAGCACCAAAATATGACGCAAAGCCTGCGTCGTATCTGCATTTTCTGGGCGATTATAAGGAGGTGTAAGTGGCAAACGCTGAAAAGGAACATAATAAAACGCATCAACAATTAGGTTTGATGCAGCCGTGGCAATTCCTTCTTTTAGATTAAAAACATCTTTAAAATTTCTTATTCCTTTTTGTATCAATTTATTTTTATCTGATGTCGATAAATTTCTATAATTTTCTAATGCTTGCAGAGCTAATTGATAAGCATGTTTTAGTGTATCGTGTTGAGATTGAAAATTTTTGAAGCGTAAATCTTCTGTTTTGGTTTCGATGACTTTATTCGAATTATGCAGCAAAAGTGTAGAATATGCACGATTGTAGAGCAACGCCGTATTTTGAGGTTCTTTTTTTAATAATTCATCAAAAATAGAAATTGCCTTTGGGTAATTTTTGGATTGAAGCTTCTGTAAACCTTCTTGTATTGTATTTTGAGCAAAAATAGGAATTTGAAAAATTATATAAAAAGAGAAAGCAAGCAAAGTGAAGCGCATATTTTTATGTTTTAGATGATTTTTTTTCTTAAACTATTATTGTAAATTAGTCAAAATTAATGCTAATTGTTTTATTTTTCGAACCTTTATATATCATTTCTTTGGCTTGTCTATTTACCAAAAATTCAAAATAGTTAATTCTTAAAATGATAAATAATAATTTAAGGTTCAAAATTTGAGAATAGATATGTCTTTGTTTCTTTTATTTTTTGCTCCTTCTTAAAATGTCAAAATCAGTTTCTTACTCTTTTTTATTTATTGCTTTAGCTGCTTTATTGGCTGGCTTAGGTTTTCGATATTTTTTGGTAAATACAAAAGATTATAACCAATACACACAAGAAGTACGAAAAAAAGTAAATAGAGAAGTAGAAGTAGCCGAACAAGAACTTACCAAACTAGAAGAGGCTGTTATTCAAAACTATAAAAAATTAGACTTTTCGCTTATCACCTCCAACACTGGGACATATCCAATTTATATTTTTAGAAATAGTGAACTTCTTTTTTGGACAGACAATACTTATTTGCTTTCTTATGACCAACTCAAAAATAATTATTCAGAATATACCATCGAAACTCCAAAGGGATTATTTTTGCTCAAACAAAAAATTATTGTTACAAAATACGACAATCTAACAGGTGTTGTCTTGATTCCTTTGTCTTCCGAACACAAAATTTATAATCAATTTTTGACTTTGGGAGTCAATCCCAAACTTTTTGCTACTTCTGATATTAGTCTTCAGCTCAATCCAGAAAATTCTTCTTATCGAATTTATGGAACGAGTAGCAATCTGCTTTTTGCTCTTGTTTTTCCATCGGATTATAGCTGGCAATCCTTACAAAACTATACTGTTCTTTTCTTTATGATTATTGCTTGTATTTTTGTTTTCTTACAAGCAAGAGTATCCATGCTTCATTTTTTGAGAAATGGACAGGTTTGGTATGCCTTTTTTACACTTTTGAGTACGTTTGTGGGCATTCGTTTTTTGATGCTTTTTTTGGAATTACCAAATAGTGTTTTGCCTACTCTTCTTTTTAATGCTCGTTATTATGCCTCTTCTTTGCTTGCGCCTTCGTTAGGAGATTTGTTTATTAATGTTATTTGTATTTTTATAATTAGTAGCTTTTTGTTTGTACATTTTAGCGAACTTTCTCACATGCGAAGTATCGGAAATCGTAAGCGTAAAAAGTTTGGTGTTGTGATAGTCATTGCACTTTCCTTTTCGATTGCATTTTATCATTTTCTTAATATTCGTAATCTATACATTCATTCTCCTCAAATTTCATTAGATTTTACACGAGAGTTAGATTTTTCACCTCTCAAAATTATTGCTCTTTTTACAGGAATACTGACAGCCACAACTTATTTTTTATTCATTCATATCTTAGTCCGATTTATAGAATGGTTGCATCTAAAAGGCAGGCAGCTCATTATATTTATTTCAATCGGAGTGTTAGTTGGTTGGTTGGTCAGTGGGTTTTATGGCTTTAGTGTGCATGCAAATTTTTCTGATATTTGGATTCTTCTGATTCATACTATCTATATTTTGGTTGTAATTTTTGTTGAATTACCTCGCTCAGAGCGTTCGTTTACCTATCAGATTTTTATTTATATCTTTTTGGGAGCAATTACTACTTCGATTATGAGTAGTTATATCATTTATTGTTTCGAACAGAATAGAGAAAAAACAGCCAAAGAAAATTTTGCCGAACAGCTTTTATTAGAAAATGATTTGCAAGGAGAGTTTTTATTGAATGATGTTGTACAATCATTGCCTTATGACCCTATTATTAAAAATAGATTGATGACTTCTTTTACCACAAAAGATATTATTTCAAGAAAAATACGAAAATTTTATTTGGATTATTACTTTGATAAATACGATATAAAAGTTCATTTATTTAATGGAAATGGAATGCCCTATGAAAATACAATGACCTATGATGAAATGTATTCGAGGTACGCTCAAATTGTTTATTCGACAGAATACGACGATATTTTCTTAGTTCATGATTTATCAACCAATACAAAACGCTATTTTGCATTCAGTGAAATCAGTCGTAGTGGTGTCAAGATTGGTAAAATTGTATTAGAATTACAACTCAAAAAAATAGTTTCAAATAGTGTTTATCCTAACCTTTTGTCTGACAATCCATATTCAAATTATAATCGTTGGGGAGGCAAAAATGCATGGAGTTATGCCATCTTTAAAGATAAAGAGCTAGTTTATACACAAGGAAACTTTGTTTATAAAAAAGACTTTTTAGATAGTTTTGGAGAAAAAACCAATTTTTCTACTTCTTTTTATAAGCATCTTTTAATAAATGAAAATAGCAGCAAAAAAACTGTTGTTGTGTCTTCTTCCAACTATCCTCTAAAATCTGTTTTGACTAATTTTTCGATGCAATTTATTTGTATTGTCTTGATGATGCTTTTACTTCTGACTGTATATAGATTTTATTTTAGACAACAGCCTTTTACATTTAACCTAACAGGAAAGATTCAACTTTACCTTAACCTCGCTTTTTTCTTGCCTACCATTCTTTTGAGTATTTTGATTGTAAGTATTCTAAATTCAGAAAATAAAAATCAAACTATCGAAACCTACTTTCAAAAAGCTGAAAATGTAGCACAAAATTTTTCTAAAAAACTAACTGATTATGTAATTCATAAAGAAATTACCAAAGACGAATTATTACAATCTCTTCAAGAAATTGCACGCCTTACACAAACAGAAATAAATGTTTTTGATAGAAATGGGGTTCTTTTGGCTTCTTCTCAACCTACTATTTATGACAATGGATTAGTTTCTTCGCTCATCAATCCGAAGGCAATGGCTCTTTTGATAGAACAAAAACAAAGCAAAACAATTTTGAGTGAATCTATCGGAAAACTAGATTATAATTCTGCTTATGTAGTCGTTAATTCTCCTATCACAAGTGAAAGTGTCGGAATAATAGACGTACCATTTTTTGAATCACAACGCTATGCAGACGAACAAATACTAGAGGTCGTTTCGACGATACTCAATGTTTTTACAGGCATATTTTTGCTTTTGGTGGTGCTTTCCTTTTTTGCTTCTCAAGATTTGACACAACCATTAAGCCTTGTTACTTCTCGTCTGAAAAGAATTACATTGAGTGGAGATAACAAACCTTTAGATTACAAATCTGATGATGAAATTGGGCTTTTAGTAAGAGAATACAACAAAATGCTTGTCAAATTAGAGGAAAGTAAGGCAGCTCTTGCCAGTAGTGAAAAAGAATCGGCATGGAGAGAAATGGCAAAACAAGTTGCTCACGAAATCAAAAATCCTCTTACTCCCATGAAGCTCACTTTGCAGCAGTTACAAAGAGTGCTTGCCAATGAAGAATCTCCTGCCGAGCGTTCTATCAAAAGTTTGCTTACTCAAGTAGATACATTGAGTGATATTGCAACTTCTTTTTCGGCTTTTGCCAAAATGCCTATTCCCAAAACAGAGCATTTTGATGTTTCGATGGTTTTGCAAGAAACACTTATTTTATACAAAAATGATGGTAGTGTTCGTCTTGATGCAATTATTGACCAAGGAGAATTTTATGTAAATGGTGATGCAAAACTAATGGGACGAATATTTACAAATCTTATCTTGAATGGAATACAGGCAGTAGAGGAAAAAGACCCTCATATTAATGTCGTTTTAGAAAAAATAAATCGCAAAAATATAAAAACAATATTAATTTATATTCGAGATAATGGAAAAGGAATTGACGAAGAAACAGCCAAAAAACTTTTTATTCCTAATTTTACAACTAAATCAACAGGTTCTGGAATTGGTCTTTCAGTAGCCAAACGAGGAATAGAACATGCAGGAGGCAAAATATGGTTTGAAACAGAACCTTATTTTGGAACTACATTTTTTATTGAATTGCCTTTGATTTAATTTTTGATACAAAAAAAAACCTTATCTTATAGATAAGGTTTAATATTTATATTGAATAATTTGTTTCTGATAAAACAGATTCAAATTTTTTTATTTACATAGGAAGTTTTGGTGGCTCTCTTTCACTAACATTAGTAGTCATTTCTAGCCTTTCTTCTAACTCTTCGATGTGAAGTTCGTTTTCTAATTCTGCAAAAACTTCTTGCTGAGTTTCAAGTTGTGGAGTGTTCATAGTATAAAATTTTGAGTTTAATAAGATAGTATTTATATAAAAAAAAATAACAACAAAATTTGAGTAGTAAATAGACATTTTGTATGATTCCTTATTTTTATATACACAAATATAGAGGTTAGGGTTACAGAATCAAATACCAATTACACTCTATTTATTACCTAAGTCATCTACTTACAGCTTATAAACCAAAATAAAATTTGGTTAAAATTTAATTTTTCAAAACAATCCAAAAAAAATATCTTGTAGGTATTCATTGAGGCAATTCGTTATATAAAAATTTAGCTTTCAAAATTTATACATCATTCATCAAACTAATTGTATTTATAAAATTAAGTTCATAGCAAGATGTTTATATCACAAAAAAATGTCTTTTTACTCTAAAAATTACATCAAACTACCTGTTTTTACTAAAAAATATTTTTAATTGACGTGTATAAAAATAGCTCAAGGGCTAAAAATAAGTAGCTCAACCTTCTTAGTCTGAATAAATTAAATATAATAAATTCTCTTTTCAGAGAGTAAGTTAGAAAGCATTACCTTTGTTTTGCTATACTCCTTATAATTGAATTTCGAAAACTGTTTTATAAAAGCCACTTGTATTTAAAGTCTAGGAGTCTTTGAGGTTTTTAGGGTTTCGAAAAACAATTTTTATTGTGTATATTCAAAAAGAGTAAATACAAATTACTCATTTTTATCCAAAAATATTAAATAAAATGAAACTCAACTATAAAGAACTAGGAAATCCAGAATCACAGCCTTTACTTATTTTGCATGGTGTCTTTGGCTCGCTTGATAATTGGCTTACTTTGGGGCGTCAGTTTTCGGAAACTTACCGAGTATTTTTGATAGACCAACGCAATCATGGACGTTCCCCACACGATTCGAAAATGAATTATGGCGTTTTGGCTGATGATTTGAATAATTTTATAGAAGCACATCAGCTTAAAAATCCTTTACTTATTGGTCATTCTATGGGAGGAAAAGTAGTCATGCAATATGCCCTTACCTATCCTAATACATTCGAAAAAATGGCAATAGTAGATATTTCGCCTAGAAAATACAACGTTTCACATCACGAAGCTATCTTAAACGGACTCAAAGCCATTGATGTAGAAAACCTAAAAAGTAGAAGTCAAGCAGACCAAACATTGGCAAATTATGTAGATGAAGAAGGAGTCAGAATGTTTTTACTCAAAAATTTGGCTCGTACAAAAGATGGATTTGAATGGAAAATGAACTTGCCAATCTTAGCAAAATCTATTACAAAAATAGGAGGTAAAATAACCAAAAATCAAGACATAGGTACGGCTGTTGATTTTAATGATACTCCTGCTCTGTTTATAAATGGAGGGCAATCTCGTTACATTCAAGAAAAAGATGTTCCGACCATTACAAAGCACTTTCCCAATGCTCATATACACACTATACATGATGCAGGACACTGGGTGCATGCTCAAAGCCCAAAAGAGTTTTTTGATGTTGTTATGAAATTTCTAAAAGAAACGATTTAAAAATTAGAGTACTGGACATGAATTAAAAAGTTGTTGGTGTCGCTACGCTAAAACACCAACGAACGGTGTTTTTCCCTGTTCTGTGACCCACAGAACAGCAAATACAGTGTCCAGTATTCTATTTAAAAATAGTTTTGATACTATAAACTGTCATTCTCCACCCTAAAAATGAATTTTTTGGATATTTATAAATTGCCTTAATTAAATACTCTTTTTTTTGAATTTTGAGTGGGGAACGACAGCTATAAAATTCAAAAACTTTGCTTATTTGAAAAGAGCTAGGTCAAAACTCATAAAAAACCAACCATCAATTTCTAATTTTATTTTATTTTGAATGAATCTCATAACGATTTGTTTCCTTCTTTATTTAGCAATTTTCTTTCACCAATTTTTGTTTCGGATTGGAAAAATGAACTATTTAAAGAAAAAGAAATCAATGTAAAAGTATTGCGTTTAGATGCAGAACATCAGCACATCGGAGGGAACAAATTATACAAACTATATTATAATTTGATAGAGGCAAAAAAACAAAAAAGAACAAAAATACTTACTTTTGGGGGCGCATATTCTAACCATTTACGAGCTATTGCCTTTGCTACCAAAGAATTAGAAATGAAAAGCATTGCAATTATTAGAGGAGAAGAGCATAAAGAATTGAACCCTGTTTTGGCTTTTTGTAAGCAGCAAAATATGCAATTACAATATATCTCAAGAACTCAATATAGAGAAAAAAATAATCCTGATTTTATTGAAAAATTAAAAAAACAGTTTGGAGATTTTTATCTTGTTCCAGAGGGTGGCTCAAACGCACTTGCTATAAAAGGAACAAGTCATATTCCTCAAATTGCTCACAATTTATCAAAACAAAAAATAGACTATTTTGCTTTGGCTCTCGGAACAGGAGGTACAACAGCAGGCATTTTGAATGGAATAGAAAGCTCAAATAATCAAAATTTGGAAAGTAAAGTTTTGGCAATTTCAGCTCTCAAAGGAGGTCATTTTTTGAAAAATGATATAGAAAATTTGTTAAATCAATTTTATAACAATAATACAGAAAAAACAAAAAAAGTAATATCAAAACTACTTCTAGAAACTAACTTTCATGAAGGAGGTTATGCAAAAAAATCAGAACGATTAATCAATTTTATTAATCAATTTAATCAACAAAATGATTTTCAAATCGAACCCATTTATACAGGAAAAGCATTTTTTGCAGTTTATAATTTAATTAAAAGTAATTTTTTTGAGAAAGGACAAACAATTATGTTGGTTCATACAGGAGGAATAATATAGAAAATAAACGTTACAAATTTTTTAGGTTTCATAACATTTTAAGTAAATTTGGTAATTCTTAATTACGATAACGTAAATTATACACAAAGGTTTGTATCTAATTTACAATTTCTATCTATATTTTATTTTCAAATCATAATAATCTTTTAGAGTACTGGACACTAGATGTATTTGCTGTTCTGTGAGTCACAGAACAGGGAAAAACACCGTTCGTTGGTGTTTTAGCGTAGCGACACCAACAACTTTTTAACTCATGTCCAGTACTCTAATAATCTTTACCCAATAGTAGCTTTTTTAGCACAAAAAATACAATCAGATGACTAATAAAGAACAAAATAATACTATGCAAAAAGGAAATAATTGGACGCTTTTTTTGGATAGAGATGGCGTACTAAATCGCAAATTAGAAAATGATTATGTCAAAAATTTAGATGAATTTGATATTTTAAACCACTCTGAAGAAGCCTTGAAAATTTTGGCTGAACACTTCCAAACAATCGTGGTGGTTACAAACCAACAAGGAATTGGTAAAAAACTAATGAGCAAAAAAGACCTTGATATTATTCATAATTATCTCGTAGAAAAATTACCACAAATACAAAAAATTTATTTTTGTCCTGACCTTGCCAAAACAAATTCCCCACGCCGAAAACCAGCGATTGGAATGGCGATTGATGCAAAAAATGATTTTTCTATGATAAGTTTTAAACGTTCGGTAATTGTTGGAGATAGCATTTCGGATATGCAATTTGGTAGAAATGCAGGAATGAAAACCTGTTTTATTCATCAAGAAAATAAGAGCCAACAGATACAAAATGAAGCATTGATAGATTTCAAAAGCATTTCGCTCATCGAAGCTGTTCCTTATCTGATTCGTCTTACCAAATCAAAATAATAAAAGTGCAGAAATTGGCAGAGAAGCTAAAAAATTATTCTACCAACACAATTTTGCTTAGACTCAAAATATCCATACAAATTCAATTTAAAAATTGATTACTTTTGCCTAACAAATAAATCAATATACTTTCATATTCAATTACCATCAAGCTCTAATTATGAATCTTAATCTCAAAAATCCATTAGCTTTCTTTGACTTAGAAGCAACAGGAATAGACACTACAAAAGACCGTATTGTAGAAATTTCTATCGTCAAATTGATGCCAAATGGCGAAAAACAAGTCCATACACACAAAATAAATCCAACCATTCCGATTCCAGAAATCACTACAAAAATACACGGAATTAGTGATGAAGATGTAAAAGATGCACCGACTTTCAAACAGATGGCAAAAACATTTGCAAGTATTTTGAAGGGCTGCGATTTGTCTGGTTTTAATATTATGCGCTTTGATGTACCGATGCTTGTAGAAGAATTTTTGAGAGCAGGAGTGGATTTTGATATTTCGAATCGTAATCTTGTTGATTTACAAAGAATCTATCACATGATGGAGCCTCGCACGCTTTCGGCAGCTTACAAATTTTATTGTAACCTAGAATTAGAAGGAGCGCACAGTGCCGAAGTGGATACAATGGCGTGTGTTGGTATTTTGGAAGAGCAAGTAAAAAGATACGAAAATCAAGAGCATAAAGATACTTTTGGAAAAATTACCATTCCTGTCAAAAATGATATGAAAGCCTTGCATCAATTAAGTTTTTCGAATCGAATTGATTTGGCTGGTAGAATGGTTTATAATGATAAAAATGAAGCTGTTTTTGCTTTTGGAAAACACAAAGACAAAAAAATTGAAGATGTTTTGAGAAAAGAATCTTCTTACTATGATTGGATTATGAAAAATGATTTTCCTTTGAATACAAAACAAGAACTCACAAGAATAAAATTGAAAATGAGTATGTTGAATAAATGATTGGGGGCAAGTTGCGAGGGAATTGGGGCAAGTTGCGAGAGAAAATCATAAAAATCAACTTCACTTTCATTTCTAACATCTAAATTCATAATGTATTACACTGGTAACTGGTAACTGATTACTGATTACTGATTACTGGTAACTGTTTACTACTAACTGGTAACTGATTATTGATAACTGAAAAAATGGAATATTCAATTTGGGTTTATTTGGTTTTGTTAGCTGCTGGTTTTTTGGCAGGAATAATAAATACTTTAGCAGGAAATGGTTCTATTCTGACCATTACGGCACTTTCTGTGGCTGCTGGTTTGCCTGTCGGAATGGCAAATGGCACAAACCGAGTAGGTGTAACTTTCCAAACTTTGGTTGGTCTTCGTGCCTTTTTGAAGAGTGGAAAAACTAACTTTAAAGGTGTTTGGAAAATTGCCATTCCTACTATTATTGGTTCTGCTCTTGGTGCTTATGCAGCCGTAGAAGTTGGAAAGTCAAATGAAATTTGGCTTAGTCGGGCTATTGGTGGTGTAATGGTTTTTATGCTTTTTTTGGTGCTGAATAATCCTAAAAAATGGGTCGAAGAAAACCAAAATCGTAAAGAAGTAGCTTTGCCTTGGCTTATTCTCATTTTCTTAGGAGTTGGTTTTTATGGTGGTTTTATTCAAGCTGGTGTTGGTGTAATTATGTTGGTGGTTTTGATGTCTGCAACAAGTTATGACCTTACAAATGCTAATGCTGTCAAACTTTTGCTTACTCTTCTTCTCACTATTCCTGCTTTTACTATTTTTATTTGGAATGGACAAATAGAATGGATTGCTGGTTTTACGCTTTCGATTGCGCAAATGATTGGAGCAGCGTGGGCAGCCAAATTTGCAATCGGACACCCAAAGGCAAGTTATTGGATACGAGGAATTTTGATAGGAATTATTATCATTGCGATTATTCGTTTTTTGGGGATTTATGATTTTGTGATTGACAAAATACTCTCATTCTAAAGAATGAACTACAGTAAATACTATTACCTAAAAACAACAAAAACAGCTTTATGGTCAGAGCCTTTAATCGGAAGTGTTTGTCTATGCAAAATCTCAATATCTTCTGAATGCCAAACGTGGTCTAGTTGTGTTTGTATCAAAAATGGAAATGAACTATTCCAAGTCGGTTGAAATCCAAAGTTTTCTTGTGAGTCTTTTAGGTTAGATATTTTCAGAAAATTTTGGTAGTCATAAGAGAAAGGGGAGCAGTTTAGGTCGCCTACAAGCAAAGTTTTGTTAGTGCTTTCATTTATCATCATTGAAACTTCTCGTAAGTAATTGTTTCGTCTATTATATTTCTTTGAGGTAATAGGAGGAATTGGATGAGCTACTATAACTGCAATTTGATTTGCATTTTTTATTTTAATACATCCGAACGAGATACTATCCAGTGTTCATCCTTTTTACTGATGCATATAAATTTAGATGTATCTTTATCGATTCCAATAACATGTCCTTCTTTCATAAAAAGAAAGGTACGTTTGAATGAAGATG
>CAKZOK010000006.1 GCA_937136415.1 uncultured Cytophagales bacterium
GGTTACGCTACGAGGTAGCTAAATTTCAAAAGACACGAAAACTGTATGAGAAAATAACCAAATTTTGAACAGCCTAGTTTTAGCGTAGCGACACCAACAAATACATGCACAAATCAATTTTTAAACAACTTTATTATTATTAATTATGAAATATCAAAATGCTATTTTGATTTTTTATTTCTAATTTCTTAATCAAAGATAAGGAAAAAAGTAGTTTTTTAATAGAATATGTTTGTTTTTTTTATTCAATAAAGAAAATACAAAATAGAATTAATTTTATGTTTAATATTCTGTAAATAATTAGCTCCTTTTTAATTAGCATTACAAAACCCATTCTAATAAAAATTAAAATGGGTTTTATTTTTTCAATAAAAATTTAAAATTTACTTCAAAATAGCTCTTGAAATAACTAATTTCTGAATTTCAGAAGTTCCTTCTCCAATCGTACACAATTTAGAATCTCTGTAATATTTCTCTACTGGAAAATCTTTTGTATATCCATAACCACCAAAAATCTGTACAGCTTCAGAAGCTACTTTTACAGAAACTTCAGAAGCTACATATTTTGCCATAGCAGATTCTTTATTTACACTTTTTCCCTTGTTTTTGAGGTCAGCAGCTTGGCGAGTAAGAAGCTCGGCAGTTTCTACATCGGTAGCCATTTCTGCCAGTTTGAAGGCAATAGCTTGAAATTTTGCAATGGGCTGATTAAACTGCTCACGCTCTTTTGCATATACCAACGAATGACGCAAAGCTCCTTGTGCAATCCCCAAACTAAGGGCAGCAATAGAGATACGTCCACCATCTAATACCTTCAAAGACTGAACAAATCCTTCTCCTACATTTCCCAAAATATTATCTTTATGCACTCTACAATTATCAAAAACAAGCTCTGCAGTTTCAGAAAGACGCATTCCTAATTTGTCTTCTTTGCGTCCCCCAGAAAATCCTTCTGTTGTTTTTTCGATAACAAAGGCAGTCATTCCGTGCGAATCTCCTACTTCTCCAGTACGGACAATCACAACAGCAATATCTCCACTTTTACCGTGTGTGATAAAGTTTTTTGTTCCATTAATTACCCAATAATCTCCATCTTGAACAGCCGTTGTTTTCATATTTCCTGCATCAGAACCTGTATTTGCTTCTGTCAGTCCCCATGCACCAATCCATTCGGCAGTTGCAAGTTTTGGAAGCCAACGCTTTTTTTGTTCTTCATTTCCAAATTGCAAAATATGCCCTGTACAAAGTGAATTGTGAGCAGCCATCGAAAGCCCGATTGAAGGGTCAATTACTGCAAGTTCGGCAATGGCAGTTACATATTCTTGATACCCAAAACCACTACCACCATATTCTTCAGGAACTACAACACCCATCAATCCTAAATTTCCTAATTCTTTCATTACATCAACAGGAAAATGCTGGTCATCGTCCCATTTATTACGATTTGGAGTAATGGCACGCTCTCCAAAATCTTGTACCATTTTGGCAATCATTTGAAGGGTTTCTTCTGTATTTGTTTGTGTAGGTGTTTTTACTGACATATATTTTATTTTTTTTATAGTTATTTGTTGATTATTGTAGCCTTAAAGTTACGAATTTTTTATTCATTTTTATTCCTAAATTCAAAATTATCAACAAGCAATCTATACTTATTTAAAAAAATAATTTTGTATATTAATTGATACTTAAAAAAAGCCTCCTAATAAAAAATCCTATTTTTATCAAAAAATATACTTTTAATAAAGCTATGAAGTTATTTTTTTACCTTATAAATTATATATTACTCTGTTTTTACTTTTTTACTTTTCAAGCTAGTGTTTTTGCACAAAAACCCTCTAAAGAGAAAATTGTTGGACAAATTGGACAAATAGATTTGGCAGGTGTAGCCTTATTATCTGTTCCTGAAGGTTTTGTTTTTATGGAAGGAAATAGCATAAAACCTCCTTATCGGGTGGCTTGTGATAGTACCAAATATTTGGGTTCTTTAGTCAAAACATCTTCCAATAATACTATTGACTCTACTGATTTTGATTTTGTTATAGAATTAATTTATATCCAAACAAATTATATTCCTGACACAACAATTTTTAATACTTCTGAAACTTTATTTTGGAACGAAATCATTCAGACAAATTATAAAAAAAATGCCTATTTCAAAAAAAATGGGTGTGATACAACAAATATTGAATCTTGGGCAATGAAACCTTATTTTTTACAAAAAAATCATCAATTACAATGGGCTGTTTTTTGTCGTTCTGATAATCAAAAATATATTCGTTATAGCATACAAAAACTAGGTAGGTATGGTGTCTTGGAAATGAATATTAGCACTTCGGAGGCACATCTTTTAAAAATTAATGCTCAGATTCCAGCTCTGACCTCTCGTATAAAATTTCATAATGGTTTTAGGCATGAAGATTTTGACCCCAACTTTGATAATCTAGCTGTTTTTGGATTTGCTGGTATTTTGGCTGGTAAAGCACTTACAAAAGTAAAAGTTGTTCCTTTTATTTTTAAATGGCTCAAATGGATAATTATTGCACTGCTAGGAGCATTTACATTTTTTAAAAGAAAATTAACAAAAAGAGATTTGGAAAATGATTTGAAAATAGACTATCTTGAAAATGACTTAGAAAATGAAAAATAAAAATTCATTTCTAAATTTTAGAAAAAAATAATTAACCATTAATCACTTAATTAATCGTGAAACGAATTGGAGTATTTACTTCTGGAGGAGATTCTCCCGGTATGAACGCATGCTTGCGAGCTGTTGTGAGAAGTGCTATTTATTATGGTGTCGAAGTCTATGGAATCTATAGAGGTTACCGTGGAATGATAGAAAATGATATTCATTTGCTCACTTCAAGAGATGTCAGTAATATTATTCAACGTGGTGGAACAGTCTTAAAAACAGCTCGCAGCCAACGATTTATGACCAAAGAAGGGCGAGAGCAAGCCTATCAAAACCTCAAAAATTTAGAAATTGATGGACTTATCGCTATTGGTGGAAACGGAACACTTACAGGAATGCAAACCTTCTCAAAAGAATATAAAATACCATTTGTAGGCGCACCTGGAACCATCGACAACGACTTGAATGGAACAGATTACACCATCGGATTCGATACAGCAATCAATACAGCCTTAGAAGCCATCGACAAAATTAGAGATACAGCCGATTCGTTAGAAAGAGGTTTTTTCATAGAAGTAATGGGCAGGCATTGTGGAGATATTGCACTTTTGACAGGAATTGGAGGAGGAGCAGAAATAGTAATGCTGCCCGAAATTGTGGATTCTTTAGATGAAATTGTGGTATCTATCAAACAGATGTTGGCACACCAAAAAACCTCCTTAATTGTAGTGGTAGCAGAAGGCGACAAGCTAGGAAATGCAGAAGAACTAGGAAAAAAAGTAAAAGAACAAATACCCAAATTTAAGTTTAGAGTTACAAATTTAGGACACATTCAGCGTGGAGGTTCACCAACAGCAGCCGACAGAGTTTTGGCTAGTCAGTTGGGTTTGGGAGCAGTAGAAGGACTTTTATCTGGCAAAAAAAATGTAATGGTTGGGCAATTAGACCGAAAACTTGTTTACACTTCTATTGAAGAATGCTTAAAACCCAGAACACTCGATAATGACCTTGTTAGAATGCTACGTATTTTGAGTACCTAAAAACTTAGCTTTGATTTTCAGATTTATCTGAATCTTTATCTTTTGATTCTATCTTTTGAATATGGCTTTCTAAGTCTTCAAGTTTTGAAAAAATCTGATTTTCTTCACTCTGCTGCCCTTCTGTTTGTTCCAATTCATTTTCATCGGATAAAGAATCTTTGGGGTGAGTATATTCTCTAATCCAATTTTCAGCTTCTTTTGTAGTCTTAAAAACAGCACAATTAACAAGTGAAGTGAGCTTTTCTCCCATTCCATATTTCAACGAAAAAACAGCAAAAATATCTGTATCCGAAACCACTGTTACAAAGTGTTTTAGCCCTGCATCGAAGACCATTTGCGACCACACTTCATTTGCCCATCGTGGAATATTTGGATTTGTTCCCTTAAATTTTTGAGCATCTAAAAAAAGAGCTTTTACTTTTGTGTGACGAATCATAGCTACTTCTTTTAATAAAACTTCACGCACTTTTTCTTCTCCTACAAACTGTTTCCAAATTACATCAATCCGATGTTTTTCAGGAATCCATTTCATAGAAATATAATCTGTTTCGAAGTGAGTTGGCGTATCAACAAAATTTTTATTCATTGTTTGCGCCAAGGGCTGCTCAACAACAGGACGCTTTATAGATGAAAAAATAGATTTTAAAATAGATGTTTTTTTATCTGAAGATTCTTTATTTGCTTTATTAGTGTTCATATCCGTTTTGCTATAAAATAAATAGAATAGAAAAATAAGACAAGACAAAAATTATAGATTATTTTTGAAATAAAATATAGTTTTATCTTGATTGTTTTTTATAGAATTATTTATAGAATAGGATTTGTTTTTTGTAATATATTTTAGTTCAAATAATTAGCCAGCAGGATTTTATTAATAGAGGAATAATGGGTTTTTGTCGAATTATAAAGATTATTCAATCTTTTCATAAAGCTCTAAAATCCTCTTCGCCAAATTTTCCCAAGAATATTTTTCTTTAAAAATACGTAGATTCTCGCCATAATTTATGGTTTCTTTTTTCTCAAAAAGCTCTTCTATTGCCTCTTGAATGGCTTTGGGAGTTGCATTTTCTGCTATTGTCCCAGCATTGTAAGGCTCTATCAAATCACGAAGTCCACCCACATCTGTAACCACAGAAGGGACTTCAAAATGAAATGCAATCGCCGTAACACCACTTTGAGTAGCGTGTCTATACGGCAAAACATTGGCATCAGCAGCCGAAAAAAGCAAATTTACTTCGCTATCCGAAACATAACGTAGGCGAGTATCAATATTTTGTTTTTTTAGATGATTATCCAAAATATTTTGTAATGCTGCATTTTCAGAATCTGATAAATAAGATTCGCCAGCAATAATCAAAAAATAATCATCACTTAGATTTTTGAATGCCTCTAAAAGCAAATCTAAGCCTTTATATTTTCTTACAAAACCAAAATAGAGCAATATTTTTTTATTCTCAATACCTTCAATTTTTGAAAGCCCTAATTTTTGTAATGCTTCTTTTCGTTCTATTTTTTTTCCAAAATGCTCATAAATTGGGTGTGGGTGAAAAATATATTTTGCATTTGGTTTTCGTTCTAAAAGGTCTTTTTCAACTGATTTGCTCATCACGATATAAGCATCTGTATTTTTGAGAAAATATTTTGTAAAAATTTCATCAAAAAAACGCTTTTCATGTGGAATCATATTATCAACAATGACAATAGATTTTGTTCCTTTTTTCTTTA
Organism: uncultured Cytophagales bacterium; assembly: GCA_937136415.1. GTDB lineage: Bacteria > Bacteroidota > Bacteroidia > Cytophagales > Bernardetiaceae > Bernardetia. The sequence continues at coordinate 5,398 of CAKZOK010000006.1, forward strand.
ATTTTTTGGAAACAGTTGCCAAAGCAGGCGCAAAAAAAGGCAACCAATAACGCATCAAAAGCAAATTAGGCTGTTTTTTTGAAATTTTGGAAGCTGTTTGTAGATATGAAATTGGATTTATACTACTTATGGTTCGTTGTGTCGGAATTTGGTCAGCATTATCTTCTGATGTAGCGTATTGCGTCTGCCCTGGAAACAAAAATTCGGGGTATTGTGTTGTAAAATTATACGCAGAAACATCAATATTTTGTTTTTCAAAATTGCGATATAAAAGTGCATTAAATTGTGCAATTCCACCACGAAAAGGGTAAAAAGTAGATAAATAAGCTATTTTCATAATATAAAAAATGTAGCGCAGCCCTTAGGCTATAAATTTGGTAAAACAAAAACCATCAACTAGAAACTTTCTAATTGATGGCTTAAAGGACGGTATTTTTTTTAGTAAAATAAAGTTTTTGTGCTATTTATTTTTTTGAAAACTCTCTAGTAAAAATACAGTTTTTAATTTTTATAATTCAGCCTTGAATTATAATGCTGGTAAAAAATGAGGAACTTCTCTCTGATTTGGTGTTTCAGTTTTTGCTTTACTTGTTGTTATGTCTGAATATTCTGAATGCTGCGCTTTATTGTTGTGTTGAAAACGCATCATTACACAAGTCATAATTATTAATAAAGTTAGAGTATAGAGAGTTAAGTTTTCTTTTTGTTTAAAAAAAATACGCTTTTTCATTGGTTTGTAAATTATCTTAAATTAAAGTAGTTGTTGTTTGTTAGGTAAAATCTAATTGATAGGCTAAATAATATTGATAGCTTTACTATCATATTTTATTATACGGAAATAAAAAATAGTTGTTACAACAAGTATTGTTTTTTATTAAAAAATTCCAAAAAAGTAGCTTTAAGGCTCTCTATTAGCTTATTTTTTTACTACTTTTTTTACCAAAAACCTATAATACAGCTAGTTAGCTTCTAATTTAAGTCTTACTTTGTTCTATTTTTGTGTTTATTTTAGGCAGCTCAAAATGATTTAAAACCTTATTATTTTGACAATTATATCTTCAATGATAAATATAAAATCAGTATTAATTTATCAACATTTCATATCATTTTTCATAATTTATTTATTTTTACTACATTTATTTCTATGAAAAGATTAATCAGATTTGTTTTAGTAGCACTTTTATTTGCAATAATTTATTTTACAGCTTCTCATTTTGCTATTACTGATAAAAAAAGAATGGCAAAACACAGAATTGGAATCGAAAAACTCAATCCATTAGAAAAGCAACTTGTTGGGAGATGGTGGACTTCTTATTCAGGTTTTGAGCAGGGAAACGGAATACGTTATACATTTTCTAAGTTTAGATTTACTTTATTTTCTGCTGACAAAAGGCATTGGCAAAAAAGTACAAATAATGAAAGACCAAATAACGCAGATTGGAAAATAGATACAAAAGATTCAATTCTGACGCTAGATTTTGACAACAAACGAATAAAAACAGAGGCTTATAAAATTGAACACATAGATTCTACAATTATCTATCTCAAAGAATTTAGAGAAGACAAAAGAGAGAATCATATTGAATGGAAAAGATATTGATTTGGTTTTGTGTGTAGTTGTTTCAACAAAAAAATAGAATACAAAACTGGTTTGTATTCTATTTAAAGGTAGGCTGTTCAAAATTTGGTTATTTTCTCATACAGTTTTCGTGTCTTTTGAAATTTAGCTACATCGTAGCGTAACCT
>CAKZOK010000007.1 GCA_937136415.1 uncultured Cytophagales bacterium
ATTAAAAACCATATTCCATTAAAACAAGGATTGCGACTCTCAACCCTTCATAGAAGAAAGGCTTTTTAGCACTTATTAAAAACCATATTCCATTAAAACAAGGATTGCGACAAGTTTTTAAATAAAAACCCTACTAACTTAAAAATTAATTAAAAACCATATTCCATTAAAACAAGGATTGCGACTAAAGTACGACATAACTTGTACGTACCATTTGATTGAGATTAAAAACCATATTCCATTAAAACAAGGATTGCGACCTAGTACTAATGGTAAATACCCTTGTTGGAATGTTAATTAAAAACCATATTCCATTAAAACAAGGATTGCGACTAACTATTCCATCATCAACGATGATAGGAGTAGAAATTAAAAACCATATTCCATTAAAACAAGGATTGCGACAGAATAGCTAGACTAGCCAAAAAGTTTAAAGAACCTATTAAAAACCATATTCCATTAAAACAAGGATTGCGACAGAAAAAACCGAATGTATGGTTTCATATAATTTATATTAAAAACCATATTCCATTAAAACAAGGATTGCGACTATCCAATACAAATTGACCATCAGGACTTGTTATAAGATTAAAAACCATATTCCATTAAAACAAGGATTGCGACATTTTGTTCAGCGAATGATTGATAAGCGGTTTTTTATTAAAAACCATATTCCATTAAAACAAGGATTGCGACTAGAAGAAAACTATTAAGTTAGTTACATTTAATTGTTATTAAAAACCATATTCCATTAAAACAAGGATTGCGACTATTCGTAGTCTCCTGCTTTAGGAGATTGTATATCTTATTAAAAACCATATTCCATTAAAACAAGGATTGCGACAGTATAAAGAGTTCCTTTATAAAAATAATTTTACATTAAAAACCATATTCCATTAAAACAAGGATTGCGACAAATAAAGAAACCAAGTGACTTTCCATTCTATTTTCATTAAAAACCATATTCCATTAAAACAAGGATTGCGACCTGCACGTAAGTAATTCAAAGGTTGTAGCGTATTTGCATTAAAAACCATATTCCATTAAAACAAGGATTGCGACCTTTGTGTTACTTTTTCTGCTGAAAGTCTTTTTGATTAAAAACCATATTCCATTAAAACAAGGATTGCGACTGCGAGGGCAGTGCCCCCACCTTTGTTGCACGCCATACATTAAAAACCATATTCCATTAAAACAAGGATTGCGACTACTATGCAAAGGAAGCATAAACGGCTGTAAATCTGATTAAAAACCATATTCCATTAAAACAAGGATTGCGACAAAGAGCATTCTGAGAGGACTACCAAAGTAAAAAAAAACTGCAATTAAAATCATAAAGTACCAAATTATTATTATTGCACCTCTAAATAATACTTCGCAGAAACTCCTTCAAACTCTCAAAAATCTTTTCATTAAAAATCCATTGCCATGTGTTTTCACTTTTTCTATTTACTTTGACAATCAAATTATTTTCTAAAAAGCTATTGTTTTTATTTATAATTTCTGAATATATGCCCTGTTTTTCTAGTGCTATTTTTGTCCAATATGTTCCAATAGAATCTCCTTCAATAAAAAAAGTAGCTTTTTGTTTTTTATTTTGAATCTTAAAATTTCCTTTTTCTCTATCAAAATAGAGAGGAGGACGCACAAAAATATTTGCCAATTCTCCATTCAAAACCATCTCTTCTGTCAAGCCTACCAGTAGTTTTCGATGTTGTGATTTTCCTTTTTGGTTTAGTTTTTTTTCAATATCATTATTAGAAGAAATCAACCACAATTTGTGAGCAATCTGTAAAATCAAATCTAACTCGTGCGTAGAAACCAAAATTGCTTTATCAAATTCGGTCGCAATCTGTGATAAAAGCAACATTACTTCACTTCGATTGACCAAATCCAGATGCGCCGTTGGTTCGTCTAAAAGCAAAATATCTCCTTCTTGTGTGAGCGCACGCCCAATCATCGTTTTTTGTCGCAGCCCATCACTCAATTCTCCTATCGGAATATCTGCATATTCATTCATAGAAACAGCTTCCAATGCCCAATCAATCATTTTTTCATCTTGCTTATCAAAGTTTCCATTCCAACCTGTATGAGGATAACGCCCCAAAGCAATCAATTCCCTGACAGTCAGACGAGTAGTGGCAGCTTGTTCTGTCAAAACCAAACTTATTTTTTTGGCAATTTCTTTTTTAGAAAGTTTTTGAATAGACTTTTCTTTTGTTTTTTGGGAATTGTTATACCTCAAAAATACATCTCCCAAAATGGGTTTTTGTACACCTGCAATGGTTCGTAAAAGTGTAGATTTTCCTGCTCCATTTATTCCCAAAAGAGCTGTTAATTTTCCTTTTTCTAAATGTAAATTGAGATTTTCTAAAATAATCTTGGAAGGATAACCAATAGTTAGATGTTGAGTTTTGAGCATAGTGATGTATGAGCAAAAATAATTTAAATAAAAAAGCATTAGATTTTTATATTCTAATGCTTTTCAAGATTTCATTAATTAATCATTGATAACTAATCATTATCTTCTTCTTTTACATCTTTCATAAACGGCACAGGAACAGGTTCTCCCATCGGAATTACATTTCTCTTTTTCTGACTTCCCTTGCGAATACGCATATTCAAAATTTCGACGACACAAGCAAATGCCATCGCTACATAAACATACAATTTCTCAACGTGTACATCTAAAGATTCTAATACTAAAAGGAAACCTATTAAAATCAAAAAGGAAAGTGCAAGCATCTTAAAAGTAGGATTATTATTAATAAAATCACTAATTTTTCCTGCAAAAAGCATCATCACAATCATAGAAATAATAACAGCCACTATCATTACCGAAACTTCTTTTACAATTCCGACAGCCGTTAGGATTGAATCAAAAGAAAATACAATATCTACTAAAATAATTTGAAAAATAGCCCCTGCAACAGCATTAGTTCCTACTTTTGGAGTTTCTTCTTCTTCTGTAAGTTCCATTTTGTCGTGGATTTCTGTCGTACTTTTATAGACTAAAAACAAACCACCCAAAAGCAAAATAATATCTTTCCAAGAGAGTTTTCCTCCTTCGCCTAAGTCTTTTGTTATACCCAACATATTTATAAATTCGGTAGCATCAAAAACAGTTGCAGTAAGCCCAACAAGCCACGTAATAGCAAATAAAAGCCCAATACGAACAGCCAAAGCAAGTGCCAAGCCTATCAAACGAGTAGAATTTTGTTTTTCTGGTGGTACTTTTCCAGCAATAATACTGATAAAAATAATATTATCTATTCCCAAAACAATTTCTAGAAGAGCGAGAATAAAAAGGCTTGTAAGTCCTTGTGCTGTTAATAAGTACTCAAAATTCATAAGATGATAGGTAGTTTTCTTGTGATTGTATGAAGTTATAATAAAAAAAATCAAACTGAACACTTTTATTTCAGTCAGACCTTTAGCCCAGATTAAAATAAAACTCAAAATAGATTTTAAATAAGTCTGTACCAATGGTCTGATTTATTTAAAATATCAAAAAATTATGAACAGTTTCAAATAAAATTTGATTGAAAGTATAAAAACGTTTTTAACAGAATTTTGTTAATGTTTATGATAAATAAATCTTAATTTTTCACAAAGCTATGCAGAAATATGAAAAATAAAACCTTTAAGCCGATTTTTTACGTATAAATAGTATAACTTTGTCTAATTCATTGAAATTCTCTTTCAAAAGTTCATTAAAAACTTTTTTTATCCATAACAAAAATAAATAATAGTTGATTTTCACTAAATTCTATATCACAATCACTTGCCTTTGGCTTTCTCTCCAACTCATTTTGGGTTCGGTGGGTTTGCCTATCATTGAGCATTATTGTCAGATGAGTGGAAAAAAAGACATCTCTATTATTCTTAAAGCTAAAGAGTGTTGTTGTGAAATTTCGGCACAAAATCTAGCTAAATTAAGTGATAAGTTAGATAAAGAAAATCATCATTCTTCTAAAAAAGAAACCAAAAACGAAGATTGTTGTGATACAGAAACTTCTTATGAGAAAGCTAATTTTGAAGCTATTTCTTTAGAAAAAACAGTTTTTAAGTTTAATAGTTTTGTAGCTGTTCTTCCCTCTCAAAATTATTTCAAAAATTTTATAGAAAAGTCATTTTTTAGTCCTTTTCAAATTTTTCATTTTGCCGACCTGCCTCCCCCAAATTGGAAGTTGGGCAAACGTTTTATTGTGTTTATTCAAGTTTTTAGACTATAAAAACTAACTATTGTCAAGACAAAAACTATTGTCAAAGTTATTTTTCTTATATAAAAATTTTATAATTCAACAATAAATTAACAATGAAAAAATATAATTTTATTCGTTGTAGTTTGTTTTTGGTAATTTTGGTATTTTTATCATTTACTAATACAACAACTGCACAAAATAATTCCTTTATAGAAGGAACAATTTCCGAAATTTCTCCCATCAATTCCGATTCCCTTTCTGTCTTGCCTTTTGCCAACATCGTTTGGAAAGGAACAACCATAGGCACAACTAGCGATGAAAATGGAAATTTCAAGCTCAAAAAAATAGCCCAAACCAATGATTTGATTATCAGTTATACTGGCTATATATCGGACACTCTCAACACCGAAAATCAATCTTTTTTAAAAATTACGTTACAATCTTCATCTTTAGCAAGTGTAACCGTAGAGGGCAATGTGGGCGATGTTATTGTCAGTCAGAATGAAAAAATTACGTCTAGTGATTTGAAAAAAGCTGCTTGTTGTACACTTTCAGAGAGTTTTGAAACCAATGCTTCTGTTGATGCCACGACTGCCGATGCCGTAACGGGTACTCGTCAGATAAAAATGTTGGGGCTTGATGGTACATATTCACAGCTTTTGGTGGAAGGAATGCCTATGATGCGAGGCTTGAATGTTCGTTCTGGGCTTGGTTTTATTTCGGGTACTTGGGTTTCTTCTATCGATATCAACAAAGGTGCTGGTTCGGTCGTGAATGGCTATGAATCCATTACAGGACAAATAAATACGCAACTTATTTCGCCAAAACAAAAGAAAGAAAAAAACGAAAATCTTTTGAACCTTTATTTTAATCCGAATGGAAGACTAGAAGGAAACTTAAATTTAATCCATCATATCAATTCAAAATGGAGTTCTGCAACGCTTTTGCATGCCAGTGGTTCGGTAATGGAAAACGATAGAAATAATGACAGTTTTTTGGATTTGCCAAAATATAGACAACTCAATGCGCTGAATCGTTGGAAATATGAGGGTAAAAAATTTGAAACTCAATTTGGAATACGTGTTTTAGATGAAAATCGTTTTGGTGGACAGCTTGATTATAAACCAACTTCTAAAAATGATATAATTAATAGCGATATTTCTCAACAACCGTATGGCGTAGAAATGAATACTCGTAGGATTGAAGGTTGGGCAAAATTAGGTTTTTTCTTAGGAGATAACATCACTCTTGGAAATCAAATAACGGCAAATCATCACGAATTAAATCAAGTTTGGGGACAAAAATTTTATGAAGGAAAAGAGGATTATTTTTTCTATAATGGAATTTTTGATATTACTCTTTCCGACAAACATTTGCTTCGTTCTGGAGTGAGTTATGTCTATAACAACACTCGCCAAAAGTATAATGATTATCAAAATGAGGCGAATCAAGAATTGATTTTGGATAGAGAAGAGTCTATTCCTGCCGTTTTTGCAGAATATACATTTAATAGAGATGGCGATTTTACGGCTGTGGCTGGTCTGCGTTCAGATTTTCACAATCTATATGGAACACAAATTTCTCCTCGTCTTAATTTGAAATGGAATGCAGCCAAAAACACTGTTTTTCGTGCTTCTGCTGGGCGTGGTTTTCGTGTAGCTAATCCGATTGTAGAAAATAGTCGCTTTTTGGCTAGTTCAAGAAAATTGATTCTGAACAATGATTTACAACCCGAAATTGCTTGGAATATGGGAGTTAGTTTTGTTCAAGGTTTTGATATTGCAGATAGAAAAGGTAAAATAACTTTAGATTTTTATAGAACAGATTTTGAAAATCAAGTTGTTTTGAATATAGAAAATCCGTCTGAAATTCGCTTTGATAATTTGACAAATAATACAGATGCAAAATCGTATGCAAACAGTTTTCAAGTTCAGGCAGAATATGAATTGTTTGATGGTTTTGATATGATTTTTGCTTACAAATATTATGATGTCAAGACGACCATCGAAAACGAATTGGTAGATGTTGCTTATAATGCAAAAAACCGTTTTTTTACAAATTTGGAATACAAAACCAAAAACAAAAAATGGGCTTTTGATTGGACAGGACAGTTTATTGGTTCGCAGCGTTTGCCGTCTTCTTTTGATGAAAACAATAATAATCAAATCATTGCAAGTAATGAAAGTCCTGCTTATTTCTTAATGAATGCACAAATTACACGCAATTTCAAAATTTCTACTAATCCTTTAGAAGTTTATATTGGAGGGGAAAACTTAACAAATTATTCTCAACCCAATCCGATTCTGAACACTCAAAATCCATTTGGACAAAATTTTGATACTAGCAATGTTTATGCGCCAATTATGGGGACAATGGGCTATATGGGACTTCGCTTTTATTTCTAAATCAATTATTGTCAAGCCTATTGACAAAGTTAAAATTCTTTCTTTTTTAATTCATTCAATCTTTAAATTTTATCAAAATGAAATCAATTATTTTAGTATTTGCTTCTTTATTTTTATCTTTTGCCATTTCTAGTTGCGCTAGTAGTTCGGCTGCCAATGCTTCCAAAAACGAAGTCGTTATTAAAACCGAAACTATCCAATGTGGAATGTGTAAAGAGCGCATTGAAGAAGCATTGACACAAGAAAAAGGAGTCAAATCTGTAAATGTCGATGTAGATAAAAAAGAAACAATGGTAGTCTTCAATCCTGCAAAAACAAATATAGAAACTATCAGAAAAGTAATTTCTGGCGTAGGATATGATGCCGACGGAGTAGAAGCTGAGTCTGGTGCATACAATGCTTTACCTGCTTGTTGTCAAAAAGGAGGTCATTAATTTTTTGTATTTATCTTAAACAAAAAAAGGTTCAAACTACTAAGTTTGAACCTTTTTTTGTTTAGCTTAAAAATACAGATTTGAGAAGAGAAATCATTTA
>CAKZOK010000008.1 GCA_937136415.1 uncultured Cytophagales bacterium
ACAGAAACGTAAGCCTTACCTCCAATTGATTTTAAATCATCAGCAATTGTAAAAGCAGTTGCTTCTAAATGATCTTTTGCAGCACCAATTGTTCCATTTCTGTACACTGGTTTTGTAACATCTGGACCAATGTATGAGTAAGCTACTGTTGTTGCTCCTTCAGAAAGTAGGTTTTCAGCTTGTAAAGCATCAATCCACATTTTCCAATCTTCACCACCCATTACTGTTATTGTATTTTCTATATCATCTCCTTCAGCTGGGTTTATAGATATTTCTGATACATTTCCTGTATGAAAATCTACAGTTTTATTGGTAAAAACTTCGCCAATTGGTTTTAAAACTGATTTAAATCTTTTTCCTGTATTTGGATGTTTTCTTACTGGTGATGCTAAACTGTAAATTACCAAATCTACCTGACCTAAATCTTCTTTGATTAAGTTGACAACTTGCTCTTTTATCTCGTTAGAAAACGCATCTCCATTGATACTTTTTGCATATAAACCAGCTTTATGAGCGTGTTTTTCAAAAGCTGCTGTGTTGTAATATCCAGGAGAACCAGGTCTGCCAGCTGTTGCTGGTTTGTCAAAAAAAACACCAATTGTAGCTGCATCTGAACCAAATGCACTAGTAATTCTTGATGCTAATCCAAAGCCTGTAGAAGCCCCTAAAACTAATACTCTTTTAGCGCCTTCTATTTTTCCTTTGGATTTTACATATTCTATTTGATCTTTTACATTTTGCTCACAACCTGTTGGATGTGATGTTAAACAAATAAAGCCTCTTGTTCTTGGTTCTATAATCATTTTCTATAGTTGTTAGTTGTTAGTTGTTAGTTGTTAGTTTTAAAAAACTACATTCTAATGACTAAACGTTATTGTTTAAATTTTTTATAATTCCATCCATTTTTAATATCAAATTTAGAGATAAGAATTTCTTCAATTAAATTTCTAAGTGATTCTGGTTTTATTTTAAGGAATTTTAAAGTTGTTTTACCTTTTGATTTACTTATAAAATCATACTTGGAACTTGTACCTTTACTAGCATCAAAAAAGTGTGATTTCATTCTTTGCCTAAAATATCTACCTCTACTTTTCCCTATATATTTTAATTCTCCATCTAAAAGTAAAAAATAAATTATTCCATAATTATGATAAATATCTATTTTTTGAGAAACTTCAACTAGATTATTGAATGATATTTCATTGACAGAATCATATTTTTTTATGCAATCTGAAACAATTTTATCAATTATTTTATCATCTAATATAATTTCTGAAATTAACATAAATTTATTTTAAAAAAGAATTCACATTCTTTTCAATTCTATTTAAAACATCATAAGGCATTAAATCCTGTTCATCAGTTTGCGTTTTTTCTAGCGGTCTTAATTCGGCAGTAGGCTGTAAACTGTTAACATATTTTAAATTATTATACCCTAAATTACTTTCAGCCCAAACCAACCATTTTCTTAAAAAATACTTATCAATACCCGATAAAGGAGAAATACTGCCCGATGTATCTCCATCCATTGTTGCATAACCTAAAGCACTTTCGCTACGGTTTGAGGTGGCTAAGAGCAGTGCATTTTTAATGTTTGTTAACATCCATATATAAGGAGACCTTATTCTGGCTTGTATATTTTGAAGAGCAATATCATCCTCATCCCAATTTAAATCTCTCCCAATTGCTTCTTTTATAACATTTGTTACATTATTAATACTTGGCTCTACATTCCAATTATGAAATTCTGCACCAATTTCAGATGATAATTCTTTTGCAGACTCTAAGGTTTCTTTCGATGAGTTACTTGTACGTTGATAAACAAAAGTTAAAATTTTACTTTTTATTTCTGATTCTGACTTACAATTTTGAATAGATTCTATATGATTTAACTTTTGCTTAAACCCATCTAAACCTAACATATTAACGCCTCTTTTTACCATTTCTGATGTGAAAACAGCAATTGAAGACGAGTCTGCACCACCACTTAATGAAAGCACAAAACCTGAGCTTTTACTTTTCCTTAAATAATCAAAAAGGGCTAAAGATTGTAGCTGAATAAATTCTTCATTATTATTAAAAACAGATTTTAATTTTTCTGTCAAATCTGAAAACTTACCAGAATCGCCTTCATAATCTGGGTCGACCATTTTTGGGTGATTGGCAAGTTGTCGCAAACGTGTCAGACCTTGCAAAAGCATAATTTGAGATTTGCCCATTCCCTGAATTTCTATATGCTTCAAAATTTCATTTCTGTAATAAGATTTTGCTTCTTCGTAAACCTTTTCTTGTGATTTACTCATTTCTACATAAATGACATTTTCTACTTTCGGAGGCAAATCTGTTGCAACTTGTTTTTTGGTTCTTCTTAAAATAAACGGCTTTATAATCGTTTGTAATTTTGTTGCTTTATCTACATCATTTCGCTTTTCTATGGGAAGTTGATAATGCGTTTTGAAGAATTTTTGATTGCCTAAAAGTCCACCATTTACAAACGACATTTGCGACCACAAATCAAGTGTTGAGTTTTCAATCGGCGTTCCTGTCAAGATAAGTTTGAAACGAGATTTTAATGTTTTGACAGCCTTCGAAATGGCAGAAGTTGGATTTTTTATGGCTTGAGATTCGTCCAAAATTACATAATTGAAATAATATTGATTCAAAATATCTACATCAATTCGCATCGTTCCGTAAGAAGTCAAAATTACATCATACTTTTGAAAATAGGTTGTAATATCTTTGTTTCGGTCTGTTCCTGTGTACCTCCAAACCTTCAAATCAGGTGCAAATTTTTTGGCTTCTACTGCCCAATTATACAAAAGCGAAGTAGGCATTATGAGCAAAGAAGGCGCAACTTCTCCCTCTTTTTCCTTTTGAGATTGTAGCAAAGCAAGGGTTTGAACCGTTTTTCCAAGTCCCATATCATCAGCCAAACACCCCCCAAAATTAAACTCTTGCAAAAAACGCAGCCAATTATAACCAGCCTTTTGATACGGACGTAATTTGCCCTTAAAGTTTTTCGGCATTTCGAAATCTTCTATTTCTCCAAAATTATCAGCATCATATAATTTTTGAAGTTTTCGGTTCATTGTTACATTTGCCAAATTGCCTTGTTCTAAATTCTGAACCAAAGCCAAATGATGTTTTTTGAGTGAAAAATCATTATTTTTGGACTGCATAAACTCAAAAAGTTCACTATATTCTACAAACCATTCTTCTGGAATAAGAGCAATTTCACCATTTGGGAGCGTAAATTCGTGCTGCCCTTTCAAAATATATTGGCGAAGCTGCATAAACGGAATTTGATATTCTCCAAAAAATACCTTTGCATTTATATCAAACCAATCTTTATTTTCATTTATAGAAATACTGATTTGAGATTTTCCAATAAAATAATTTTTTCCCTCGTCGTTTTGGTGCTGTTTTAATTCTATTTCTAATTTTTGAAGTAATTCTTCATTTTCTGTTATCCAGCTAAAAGCCTTCGAACGAGGAAGCGTAATTTTGCCTTTCTGAACATTCAAACCTAATTCTTTTAGCTTCGAAATAACTGCTTTTTCTGTTACAATTTGTCTGACAAATTTTGTAAAAATAAATTTATCTTCTTTATTTTCAAATACCACATGACCATTTTGATTTTCATTCGATTCTGAAACTTTATATACTTGATTATTATATCTAAAATTTAATTCGAAAATAACAGTATTTTCTTTTTCGTTTTGCTTCGAATTATTTTTTGTAGAAACAGAAGTATCAAAAAGTGACTGTGTAGAAGTCGATAAAATCTTAAAATGCAGCTCTGCTTTTGGGTCGTGTTTTTCTGGATTAATTTCAAAACCTACTGGAATGACGGTATAAGACGAAATTAGAGAAGCAACAAATTTTTTATAATAGGTTTCTTCAACATTTTTATTGACAAGAATGAATTTTTTGCGTAAAAAAGGTTTTAATTTCGCTCCTTCTAGTTTTCTATCAAAGTGATATAAAATATTTTTGTGGAGCAACCACGCAGGAGAATTACTGACAATTTTGGCATGGGATTGACGAAATTCTATTGTTTTATTATCGTGTCGAATGGTCGGATAATATTGCGTATTGTCAGGATTTTTATAAACATGAAAATGAATAGTGGCAGGGATTTTTGGGACTTCTACAAACTCTCCTGTCGGAGTTCCGTCTTTTCGCATTGTATAAACGAGTTTGCTTTTTTCAACCAAAAGGTTCAAAATTTTCACTCGTTTTTCTTCTATATATTCTTCAATTAGCTTTTGAGTAACAGTATCACCTTTTTCTTTATCATAAATTTTTTCTGCAAAATCAAAAATAGTTAGCTTTTTATTTGTTCGGCTTGTTCTGTTTGTTTTTCCTACTTTCGAAGAAGCCGAACTAAATTTTTTGATGATGGCATCTTGTTGGATAGATTCCATCAATTTTATGAGTTGATAATCTGACTCTGAAAGTCCTTTGTCAAACTCGTGTGCATTGCGAGAAGAAATATTTTGATATTTGAGAGTCAGTTTTCCGTGCTTGACTTGCACCACAAACGACTCAAACAAACAGCCCAAAAATTGATGTTCGTACAAAGAATAAACAACCTTAAAAGATTCAGTAGGCGAAACATTCATAAATATCAATTACGACCTGCCAAAGCAGCGAAGCTAATTTAAAATTACGGATTACGAAAAAGACAACTTCAAAAATACGTATTTTTTATTAATTTTTCAATCTGTAATTTCTTTCCTTCCTCCAAAAACCTTTGTTTTCATTTTTTCTAAATTTTCAAAAAAAGAAGTAGGTAAAGCATTACGCAAAGTTTCTACAAAAAATGTCCAGATAATTAATTTCCAAAAAGAGATTTTTGTAGAAATACTTTTATCGTGTTTTTGTACTATTTCTTTGGATTCGAAACGCACTTTGATTTTGTTTTGGCTACTTAATCCATCTGTTTTGAAATTGGCTATTGATTTTGGAAAATAATAAAATGAAATTCCTTTTTGATACAATTCATAAACTTGCTCAAAATCAGAAGTGATATAATTTCCAGAGAAAAGTTGTTTTTTGGCTAGATTTGTTTTTAAAAGCATACTTTGATGGCAAAATTTCATTCCTCTCCATTTTTTATTTAAAGACTCTGCCTTTACAGTTTCTGAAAAGGTTTGATTAATGACAGTATAATCTCCATAAATCAAATCAGGAAAATTATTTTTCATCTTACAATCTTGATGTATTTTATTAAAAATTTGCTCAATAATTGTGTTTTCTGTAAAGCTATCACCAGCATTCATAAACAAAATATAATCTCCTTTTGCCATCAAAATTGCCTTGTTCATGGCATCATAAATTCCATTATCATTTTGACTTATATAATTTGAAATATCCTTTTGATAGCTTTTTATAATTTCTAGTGTCTTATCTTTCGAATTTCCATCAATTATTAAATACTCAATATTTGGAAAAGTTTGTTGAGCTATATTTTGGATTGTTTTTTCTAGCTCTTCGGCTGCATTATAACAAACGGTTGCTATTGTAAGAATTGAGGATTGATTTTTTTTCATAAAGCTATTATTTTTATTTTATTGTTTTGAAAACAAAATTATAAACATCTATTACCTTAGAAACATAATTTTCTGTGCTAAAATTTTGCTTTACCAACACAAAGGCATTTTGTCTTATTTGATTACAAAATTCTTCATTCTCTACTACAAAAGTCATTTGTTTTGCTAAATCTTGATAGTCAGAATTATACAAAAAACCTGTTTGTTTATTTGTAATTAATTCGCTTGTTGCCCCACTATTTTTTCCTATCAGAACACAGCCACACGCCATTCCTTCAATAGTTACTCTTCCCATTCCCTCAGCTTTCGAACACATCAAAAGTGCATCGGTTTCCAAAAGTTTTGTAATAGGATTTGAGATATACCCCTCAAAAATCACTTTTTCTTTTAAAGAATATTCTTTTACTAGGTTTTCTAATTCTTCTTGGTATCCTTTAAAATTTGATTTTCCAATAATTTGCAAAATAGTATTTGGGTATTTTTTCTGTATTTCTGCAAATGCTCTTATGGCTTCATTTTGTCCTTTTGCTGGGTGTAAAAGCCCTAAAATAGTAAAAACAAAAGGTTTATTTTTCATTGTTTGATGTTGTATTTTTTTTTGTTCAGACTTTTCTTTTAATTCTTCAAAAGTTTCTTTTTCAAAAATTCCATTATAAATCAGAAATGTATTTTTCTTTTGCTCTTTGTTTTGATTTGAGAAATGATGTTTTTCAATCGCTTTCGAAATAACAATTTTGGCATCTAATTTTTGCCATTCTTTCCGTACATTCTGCCACGAAGTATAAGGCACAAGGAAATAATCTTTATCTCCAAACTCCCTAAAATGCTGAAGGTGTGGGATTTTTAGAGCATTTGCCACCAACTGTCCAACATCAAAAACAGAAGCGTTTGAATGAACCATATTAATTTTTTTTTGCTCTATCCATTTCAAAATTTTCAAAATTGCTTTCTCATTTTTGATTTTTGATTTGATAGAAGAATATCTAAAAAAGAATTTGCGCAAGATTTTTTTTACTCCTTTTTCTTTGGGAGAAATGACTTGCATGATAAGCAAAAAGGGGATAATCTTGAATTGAATATTATTTTTTTTGAGTTCTTTGGTAAACTCTCCTTCTGCTGCCACAACTACAAAAGGCTCTATTTGCTTTTCAGTATTATTTTTTAAGCCTTTTAGAAGGCTAAGTAATGAACGATTTGCTCCAAGCAACTCTCCATAATGTGAAAGAAAAAGTAATTTCATTTTTTTAAAGTATTTTTGCCTACAAATCTACAAAGTTAATCTCAACTCTATATTTAATTATGGCTACAAAATGGCTTCCCAAATCAATAAAAGAATTTATTTTAAAAAAAGTTTTGAAAGGAAATTATGTTTTTTGTTCGTGTTGTAAAACAAACTTAGTTACTTTTTTTCCTTATGGAACAGTTGCTCGTTCGAATGCCTACTGCCCTATTTGCAGCTCTTTGGAAAGACATCGTTTGACATGGATTTTTTTAGATAATGAAAAATTATTATCTAAGAATGAAAAAATAAATGTTTTGCATGTTGCTCCAGAACCTGCTCTTTTTCGTAATTTAATAGATTTATCTCAAAAAAATAAGATTGTTTATACACCTTGTGATAAATTTGAGGAAGGTTATGTATATCCTAAAATGACTAAAAATTATGATTTGACTGATTTGCCAGAAAAAGATAATACATTTGATTTGGTGCTTTGTTCGCATGTTTTGGAGCATATTCCAGATGATAACAAAGCCTTAGAAGAAATTTATAGAGTATTGAAGCCACATGGCAAGGCTCTTTTATTAGTTCCTCTTGACCAAAAATTAGAAAAAACGTATGAAGATTGGACTCTTAGCTCTCCAGAAGAACGTTTGAAAGCATTTGGGCAAACTGACCATGTGCGTATGTATGGAACTGATTTTGATGATAAAATAAAAAATATCGGTTTTGAAGTAGTACAATTTAGTTCAAAAAACTTTACTTCTGATGAGCAATTTAAGTATGGATTATTAGAAGAAGATATTTTATTTTGTGCAACTAAAATTTGATTCTGAAGTCATTTGTGTTTTTGTTGATGCTGTTCGCTAAAACACCGACAAAGGCAAGAAATTAATTATTTTTAGCTTTGAAAGCTCAGTCTGTTCCAATTCATGATTTTTAATTCATAATTGTCTTTAAGGTTTTTGAATGGTAATTATAAATTGAAAGGTAATCAAATCTTTGAAGAGAGGTAACTTATTAAAAATTGGAATAAGGATTTTGTCTAAAGGTGTTTTTCCTGTTTCTTTTAAACGATAATTTCGTGATACAATTTTGAAAATTGCATTTTGAGGAGCAAGAGAAGGCAAATTTTTGCGCATAAAAAAACGAAGGTGTGTATCATCATAAATTCCTCTATCTCTCATCGGTAATTTTTGATTTAATAAATGAAAAAAGGATTCCCAAAAGCCAAAATTGGGAAGTGAGATAATAATTTTTCCATTTGAAGAAAGATGAGCGTACAGCTCTTCGACAATTTTCCAAGGAAAACGAACATGTTCTAACACGTCGGCACAAATAATTGTATCAAATTTTTTATCTTTCAAAAAGTGAGGTAATTCTTTTTGGTTTTCTAAGTCGATAGTATAGGCTTTATCAACTCTTGTTTTGGCTACTTTTATTGCTTCCGAATTATAATCTATTCCTGTTACATGACTTTCTAAAAAAAGTGTTTTTATAGATTCTCCCAATGCTCCTTCATTGCACCCTACGTCAAGTACTTTTTTGGGATTAGTGAGCTGTTTTATAACATCTGGGCGTGTGCCTGTGTAGGCTTTTACATTTTTGATTTTTTTGCTAGACATATATAATGAAATTAAGAATTAGAAGTAAGAAATACAATTATATTGATGTTTTATTCTAAAAAATGAGGAGCTTCTTTTTCACAAATTCTTCTTTGTTTTTTGATAGTTTCAAGATTTTTTAAGGCACGAAAATAGGCATTCCATTCTGCCCAAAACTCTGCTATTTTATTTTGTTTTAGATGTCTTAAAGCTCTTTTTGTTGTGTGTGAAATGCTTTTTTGTTTTCTGTTTTTGAATGAATAATTGATATTCTTAAAAAATGCAATTTGGTCAGAGTAAAAACGAGTTGAGAGTTGTTTCTTTTTTTGTGTAAATGTTTTTTTGTGTTGTGTATGCCCTTTATACCGAGCGTGATGCACAATACTTTTTGTACAAACTCCCATTTTAAACTTATGAAAAAGCCGTCTATTATTTAGGTCGTTGTCTTCTCCATATAAGAAAAAAAGTGGGTCAAAAGCTCCTATTTTATTCAAACATTTTTTTGAAATAAGCCAAGCTGCTGCATTTGTAAAAGGCACTTCTATCAAATCATTATTTATTAGCTCATCAAAATTTTGTTTTGGATTATCTTCTATCTTTGGGAGTGTTTTTTTTAGGTGCAAATAATGATTTGGGTCAAAATGGTTTCCTTCTGTATTTACTTGAAGTGGCGATAAGATACCAAATTGAGGATTTTGTAGTGCTTTTTGAACAAGAATAGCTAATGCGTTTTGAGTAAACCACGCATCTTGATTCAATAGAAACACAAAATCATAGTTTTTTTGTAAGGCATATTTGATTCCTATATTATTTCCTTTCCCAAACCCTATATTTTTATCCAAAAAAATCAGTTGATGTATTTTTGAGTTCTGTTTTTCCAAATAGGCTTTAGAATTATCTTTTGAGGCATTATCAACAACAAATAAATCTACTTTACAGAGGTTTTGTGTAGTACTTTTTTCTACACTTTCGATACACTCTGAGAGTAAAGGCATTCCATTATAAACTACTACTACAACTAATACTTTTGTACTCATTTTTGTTTTGTCTATAACAGCTTAGAGGCTGTTGGTTAATTATCTTTTTTCTTTCTTTTTTCCTCCAAATAGGTTTGTATAAATTGATTTATTCTGAAAGGAAATGTAAAAATACGAATTTGAAAAATAACTAACTGAATTAATTTTTTATGAAACAGATTACTAATTGTATAAACTAATAAATAGGAAATAACAGTTGCCCAAGCTGCACCTTTTATTCCATAAATAGGAAGTAGATACCAATTCAGAATGATATTAACTATTGCTCCTAAAAGGGTTCTAAAAAAAACTATTTTTTCTAGTTTTTCGGCATAAATCCATTTTCCACTCACTGCACCAATAGACACGAAAAAGCCTCCCAAAATATGAATAATAAGAATATCACCAGAGGGTGTATATTCTTTTCCATAAGCCAACAAAATAATCCAATCACTAAATAAAAAGCAAAACAGAGCTACCAAAATAGCAAACCAGCCTAATACATCAAAAAGTTGTTGGAGGCGCAACTGATAACGTTTTTCATCATTTGCTTTTGCATGCAGAATGGCAGGAAAAACCGATGCACAAATAGAAAGAGGGACAAAATACCACATTTCACTCAACCTAACAGCAGCAGCATAATAACCATTTAAAGTATCATTTTGAAGGATTTTTTCTATCATTACTTGGTCTATTCGCATATAAACACTCATCAGTCCATTGCTAATAAGAAGAGGTAGTGCTGTTAGTATAAGTCTTTGCGCTATTATTTTGTCAAATTTCCATTTAAAGAGGTCTTTTGATTGAAGTTGATAGCCAATCAGCAGCCCTATCACTAAAACTATATTTTCAGCAGCCAAAGCAATGGCAAAATAAATCAAGGGCATTTGAAGAAAAATAAATACTAATTTTAGAATTGCTCCCAAAGAAAGTGCAATTAAGTATGCCTTTACTTTTCTATCTGAAATTACTTTTGCTTGAAAATAATAAATAACAATATCAAAGGAATTGAAAAAATATCCAAATGAAATAATACCAATTATCCAACGGGTTTGTATGTCTTGTTCGTAGAAAAAGATATACAAAAGCATGGAAGTCAGAAAAATAGCTCCTCCAAAAAGTCGGAGCATTAGGGCAGTTCCTAATATTTTTTGTTGTAGTTTGAAATTAGCTATTAATTCTCTGGTGATTACTTCTGTAATCCCTAAAAAAGTAAGTGTATTGAATAAAATAACTGCGCTTTGTGCATAATTGAGTGTACCAAAACGCTCTGCACCCAAATAGCGAGCAACATACAAACCCACAAAAACTCCAGAAATAATTTGAAGTAATTTTTCTAAGATTAACCAATTTGTATTTTTGGCATATTTTAGAAAATGCTTTTTGTCAAAGATTTTTGGCATTTATTAAAAATAATTATTCTTTTATCACATGAATCCACAATCTTACCTCACTATCAGAACAAGTATCGTAGGCAATAACAAAATACATTCCACTAGGTAAGTTATTAGCCTTCCAATTGTGTTGATATTTATCCGACTCATATACTTTTTCTTCCCAACGAGAATAAATAGATAGTTTTGCATTTTCAGTTGGAAATACAAATGTATCATTAAATCCGTCATTATTTGGTGTAATTACATTCATCACACTCTCTTCTGTAAGAGCTGGATTAATTATTTTTACTTCTGTGCTATCTTCAAACTGACAGCCCTGTTCATCAATCACAATTATTTTATAAATTCCTTCTTGATGTACTGAAATAGTTTTTTCATTTGAGGTTTCTCCATTCGGAAATATCCATAAATATTCTCTAAACTCTCCGTTCAAAGAAACTTCAATAGATTGATTGATACATTTAATTTCGAAATTATCTTTTATCAAATCCTTTTCTATTTGAATAAAATTGACTTGTAGAGAGTCGTAAAACTTACACCCTGTTGTATTTTCAACCTGTAATCTATAAATTCCTGCTGCGTTTGCTCTAATAGTTTGGGTATTTAGAGTTGTCCCATTTGGTAGTGTCCATAAATAAGAACTATAACCATTTGGAGCTGATAAAGTGGTGCTTGTTGCTGAACATGGAATAGTAGCAACTCCTGAAATAAACACAGAACCAACACAGCAAGTAGAATTTTTAACCAAACTACTACTTGTTTCATTTATAGCATTGCCATTAGTTAAATTGATTGAAGTTATATCAAAAGTAATATCACTTACTGCTCCTGTAATATTTTCAATCGGCTCTATAAAATCCGTCTGTTTACACTGTGTACTTGTAGCGTTGTGCATTTTTACAATATAAATATCATTTTGCCCTTCTCCAAAGCTAGTTGTTCGTCCAATAATCACAACTCCGTTTCCATCATTAGTAAGTATTACACTTCTTGCTTCTTCAAAACCAGCACCTCCAAAAGCCTTACTCCATAAATAATTTCCATTTATATCTGTACACAAAACTAACATATCTCTATCCCCTCCTCCCACAGAAGAGGTATAACCCACAAAATAAAGTTTACTTCTATCAGCCGTTGCTGTTGCATAAAAAACTCGTTCTAGTCCAGCACCTCCAAATCTTTTTCGTTGTGTAATTGTACCACTTTGATTGACTTTACAAAAACCCATATCCAAATCTGCTGGAAAACCTCTATAACTTCCTGCCACAATAGTTTCGGTAGCAGAAATAGGCAAAATTACTCTAAATTCATCATTATCAGAATCTCCAAAACGTTTCCCCCAAACGATATTTCCATTTCCATCTATACACGTAATAGCATTATCATATCTACCACTTGGTGTACCCGAACTATTTCCTCCATAAGCTGTTGGTATCACAAAATTTCCATTTTGTGTCTGTCTGATTCCTATAAAATATTGATTGACACTTCCTCCACTCAATGCTGCATTATGATAGGCTTTACACCAAATTATATCTCCTGTTGCAGAAATACGCACTACCATACCACTTCTATTGTTTTTACTTAAATCAAATGCAAAATACCCAGTTATCATATATTCTCCATTTGCCAACTCAAGTGCATAGGTAGGAGCTACATAATTAGAATATCTGTATGTTTTTTGCCATTCAATGATTCCAGTATTATCCGTTTTTATCAATAACATTCTTTCGACAACTCCTCCATTGTCTGTAGTAGAAGCACTTATCAAAAATCCATTATCACTTGTTTTGATAAGATGCCATGAGTTTTCTTCTGAATTATTTTGTCCATATTTTTTTTGCCAAACTAATTCTCCATTTTCATCTATTTTTGAGAGATACAAATCTTTTCGTCCGTTTGTTTCAATATCTCCTAAGATTACATACCCATCTCCAACTGCTATTGATGCAATACCCTCTTCATTTCTTGTCGAACCATACGTATTTTGAAAAGATTGTGCAAAAATAATTGAATTAGTAACTACCAAAGAATATAAAAAAACAATAAAAAATATTTTTTTCATAATTTATTTATTAAAATAATAAGTGGTGTTGTAAAAAGTATGATGAGTTATTTGGTTGTTGGTGTCGCTTCGCTAAAACACCAACAACAGCATTGTGAGTAGTTTTTAGTTGTATAATATAGTCATTTTTATCCTTTGATGGATTGATTTATAAATCAAAAATAGCAATTAAAATTTTATTCTAGCTGCATCGCAGCGTAACCTTTGTAGATTTAGATTTTAATCAAAATGAACGCATTTAGGAGCTACATCGTAGCGAAACCTTGAAATTAGA
>CAKZOK010000009.1 GCA_937136415.1 uncultured Cytophagales bacterium
CGTTGTTGGTGTTTTAGCGAAGCGACACCAACAACCAAATAACTTATCATACTTTTTACAACACCACTTATTTTTTTTGATTAAATCAAATTTTTTCAACAAAGGTCGTAATTATTCAAGTAAATTATAAGAAATTTATGAGATAAAAAGATTATTACAATTAATTTTTAATGTATGTTCACTTTCTAAGAAGCGTGATACAAATACAGAATGATGCTTTTTAGCAAGTAATAAATTCGTTTGTGAGTAAACAAACACACAAAATACCTCATCATAAAATAACGGTAATAATGTTTAATATAAGACTTGAAGCCACAAAGAAAAAAGGAGTATTTTTTGTAAATTTGAAAAAAATAAGATAAAATCTCAAATAATACTACAAGAATATGATTTTGGAGTAATATACTTGAAAAAAATGCTAAAAAAAATAGCATTTATCAAAAAAATAACTATTTTTGTAATCCTAAATCAATGCAAAACGATGTTATATGTTTTTTGACTAATATTTTTAGCAAAAAAGAAACGTATTACAAAATTAAAGTTTATTTTTCGTAATCTTTAATTCGTAATCCGTAATTCATCAAGTACGCTTTTTTAGAGAAAATAAAAAACTATAACAAAGAAACGTATTGCAAAATTTAAGTTTACTTTTCGTAATCTTTAATTCGTAATCCGTAATTTATCAAGTACGCTTTTTAGAGAAAATAAAAAAACTATAACAAAGAAACGTATTACAAAATTTAAGTTTACTTTTCGTAATCTTTAATTCGTAATCCGTAATTTATCAAGTACGCTTTTTTAGAGAAAATAAAAAAACTATAACAAAGAAACGTATTGCAAAATTTAAGTTTATTTTTCGTAATCTTTAATTCGTAATCCGTAATTTATCAAATATTATGAGTGCAGAGAACACAAACGGACACGCAGACGACGAATCATTACAAGAACATACAGAAGATTTTAATGCCCTTAATGGAAGTGGTGTTTCAGATGTTCTTCCTGTTTCGGGGTTGTATCAAAACTGGTTTTTAGATTATGCTTCGTATGTAATTTTGGAACGTGCTGTTCCTCGCATAGAAGATGGCTTGAAACCTGTGCAACGAAGATTGATGCACGCCATGAACGAAATGCATGATGGTCGTTATCACAAAGTAGCTAATATTATTGGTCAGACAATGCAGTATCACCCACACGGAGATGCTTCTATTGGTGATGCACTCGTAAATATGGGGCAAAAAGATTTGCTTGTTGATGCGCAAGGAAACTGGGGCGATGTCCGTACTGGCGATGGTGCAGCAGCCTCTCGTTATATTGAGGCTCGTTTGTCAAAGTTTGCAACTGATGTTTTATTTAATCCACAGACTACCGATTGGCAGCTCACTTATGATGGCAGAAAACGTGAACCGATGGCTTTGCCTGTAAAATTTCCGTTGCTTTTGGCACAGGGAGTGGAGGGGATTGCAGTGGGTCTTTCTACCAAAATTCTTCCTCACAATTTTAATGAATTAATTGATGCTTCTATCGATGCTTTAAAGGATAAAAAAATAAATCTTTATCCCGATTTTCCGACAGGTGGTTTTGTAGATATAGAAAATTATAATGGTGGAAAGCGTGGTGGAAAAGTACGTGTACGTGCCAAAATGGAACAAGTAGATAAAAATACACTTGCCATTCGTGATATTCCTTTCGGAACAACAACGACAAGTTTGATTGATTCTATCTTAAAGGCAAACAACAAAGGAAAAGTAAAAATAAAGCAAGTAATAGACAATACGGCTGCCGAAATAGAGATTTTGGTAAAACTTGCTTCTGGGATTTCGCCTGATGTTACGATGAGTGCGCTCTATGCTTTTACAGATTGCGAATCTTCTATTTCGCCAAATGCTTGTGTAATTATTGCAGACAAACCTCATTTTATTGATGTCAATGAAATGCTCAAAACGTGTGCAGATTTTACAAGAAATTTGCTCAAAAAAGAATTAGAAATTAGAGAAGCAGAATTATTAGAAAAAATATTCTTTTCTTCTTTAGAACGCCTTTTTATTGATGAAGGAATTTATAAAAGAATAGAAGATGCCAAAACGTGGGAAGAAGTCATTCAGACAATCCATAAAGGATTAGAACCTTACAAAAAAGAGTTTTACAGAGAAGTAACAGACGAAGATGTAGTGAAACTGACAGAAATCAAAATCAAAAGAATTTCTAAATATGACACTTCAAAGGCTGATGATTTGCGCCTCAAAATGGATACAGAGCTAAAAGAAGTGCGCCATAATCTTGAAAATATTACGCCTTATTCTATCAATTATTTCAAAGAATTAAAGAAAAAATACGGAAAAGGAAAAGAACGCAAAACTCAAATTTCTTCTTTTGACAATATTGAAGCAAGTGTAGTAGCTGCCAACAATGCAAAATTATATGTCAATAAAAAAGAAGGCTTTATCGGAACAGGATTAAAGAAAAATGAGTTTGTTTGCGAGTGTTCTGATTTGGACGATATTATTATTTTTAGAGAAGACGGCGTAATGCAAGTAGTCAAAGTAGCCGACAAAGTTTTTGTAGGAAAAAATATTATTCACGTCGATGTTTTTAGAAAAGGCGACGAAAGAATGGTTTATAATATGTCTTATCTTGACGGCAAAAAAGGAATTAGTTATGTCAAACGTTTTCAAGTATTGGGAGTAACTCGTGAGAGAGAATACAATCTTTCTAGCGACCACAAACTATCCAAAGTTCATTATTTTTCTGCCAATCCGAACGGAGAAGCCGAAGTTGTGAATGTATTATTGTCAAATGCATGTAAAGCAAAACAAAAAACATTTGATTATGATTTTGCCCAATTAGACATAAAAGGAAGAGGCGTAAAAGGAAACCAACTCACAAAATATCCAGTTCGTAGAATCAAATTAGCCAAAGAAGGAGAATCAACTTTAGGAGCTTTAGAAATTTATTACGACGCAGTAACAGGAACATTAAATAAAGACGAAATAGGCGACAAATTAGGAGAATTTGATAACGAAGACACTATTTTGGTTATTTATAAAGATGGAAGTTACGAACAAACTAACTTCGAACTTACCAATCGTTACGACGTAAAAAGAGTATTAGCTATCCAAAAATTCAACCCAGAAGCTATTATTTCGGCTGTTTATTATGATGGAAAAGGCAAATCTCATTATATCAAACGCTTCAAAATAGAAACTTCTACCATAGCAAAAGAATTTGGATTTGTTCCAGAACATCAAAAATCAGAAGTTTTGGCTGTTTATTTTGATAATGATGAAAAAGAAAATCAAACCCTTAAAGTTGAAATTTTCTATCAACAAAATCGTAAAAAATTCAAAATTTCTTATCTCCTTCATACCTTAGAAGATATAAAAGGTTGGAGAGCTTTAGGCAGAAAGCTAGAAGAATCTTCTATTTATAAAGCTAATTTTGTACTTCCAGAACCTTCAAAAACTGAATCTTTATTTGACCCAACCGTAAAAGGAAAATTAAAAGAAGGAGATTCTGAAAAGGGAAAAGATGATTCACTTTTTGATTAATTGTTTGTTTTTTTGCTTGGAAGTTAATTTCAGAATTTAACAAAAATGCCTTATCAATTCAATTTGATAAGGCATTTCTTTTTTCAAAAATAAAATTCAATTAAGAAATAGAGATTAAATAGTACATACAATAGTTGATATTCAATGTATTAAATCCGTAATCCGTAATTGTTTTTAAGGCTTTCCTTTATAAGGAGAAGCGTTATAATACTTCATCGCTTCTGGCAACCATTTTTTTAAATTATTGATACGGGTAGTCGAACTTGGATGTGTCGACAAAAATTCTGGTGGTGCTTCACCACCTGCTTGTGCTGACATGCGTTGCCAAAAAGCAACCGATTCAGATGGGTTATAACCTGCCATTGCCATAAAAATAATTCCTAAACGGTCGGCTTCTGACTCTTGATCTCTAGAGAATTTTAATAACCCTACTTTTGTTCCCATTCCTGCTGCTTGCAAAATTAATTGATTAGCAAGTGTTGGTTTTTGGTTCATAAATGCAGCTCCTAAAGACAAAACTTGCTCAGTTGCCATCGATTGACTCATTCTTTCATTACCATGACTTGCCACAGCATGCGCCACTTCATGACCCATTACAACACCAACACCTGTTGGCGTTTTGCAAATTGGCATAATTCCAGTATGAAAAATTACCTTGCCTCCCGGCATACATGAGGCATTTGCAGAAGGTTCTTCTACCAAATTATATTCCCATTGAAAGCCTTGTGTTAGCTTAGAAAGGTTATTATCTTTTAAATATTTTTCCACGGCATATTCAATGCGTTTTCCCACTTCGCTTACTGTTTGAGCATCTTTGGTGCTTTTAATGACTTTATTTTCTCCCAACATTTGATTATAGGCTTGAAAACTCATCGTGTTTACTTCTGAAGCAGGAAGTAAAATGAGTTGTTTGCGTCCTGTAAGAGGAGCAGTTGCACAAGATGTTATGAAGTAAAACAAAACAATGAATGATAGATAAGATAGTTTTTTCATAAAAAACAGTTTTTAATAAATAAAATTTAATTATAAGAATAAATAAAAGTGTTAAAGTTTTTTTAAATTAACTTTCAAAGATAGAAAGTTTTATAAAATTTGTTTGTTGTTTTTAAAACACCTTTTTTTGCATAAAGTTTTGATAAAAATTATTCAAAACCAAATCAACAAGATAAAACAAAAAAATAATGCCATTAAATTACGAATCTATTTTTTTTGATTTAAAAACGAAACAAAAAGACATTCTACATCTAAAAAGAATTTATCAACAAGGTTCAGATTTGAAAAAATTGCCTTCTATTTTGCTTATTCATGGTAGTGTCGAAAATGGTCGTATTTTTTATTCTATAAATGAAAAAGGGTTTGGAAGTTTTTTGGCTCAAAATGGTTTTGATGTTTTTGTGGCAGACCTTAGAGGAAAAGGAGAAAGCAAACCTACCATAAATCGTAATTCTACACACGGACAAACAGAATATGTGTTAGAAGATTTGCCAGCTTTTGCCAATAAAGTCAGAGAAATAAAAGGAAAATTTCCTACTTATTGGGCTGCTCATTCGTGGGGAGGAGTAATGATTCCTCCTTTTATGGTTCGATTTCCTCAAATTGCAGAAGCCACAAAAAAAATGGTTTTTTTTGGCAGTAAAAGAAGAATAAGAACAAAAGGAATAGAAAGAATACTCAAAATAGATTTGTTTTGGAATTTGATAGGCAAGGTTTCCAACAAAACAATAGGCTATTTGCCCACGACAAAAATCGGTTTTGGTACTGATAATGAAAGTAGAGGCTTTATAAAAGAATCTAATAAATGGATTTATCAAGATAAATGGCTTTGTAAAGATAAATTTGATTATCAAAAAGGATTTCAAAATATCAAACAAAAAAATAGTTATTTTCCTGCCATTCTTCATATTGCAGCAGCAAAAGATACCATTTTAGGAAACCCAAATGATGTAAAATTATTGAAAGAAGAGATAGATAATTCGAAAGATGAGTTTTGGCTTTTATCAAAATCAAATAAAAATAAACACGATTATGACCATAATAATATGCTTACACACAAAGACGCAATAAATGACCATTTTCCCCAAATTTTGGAATGGCTCAAAAAATTCTAAGGAAAAGAAACGAAACTTTGATGCTGTTTTAGTGTAGCGATACCAACAAATACACGCACAAAACCAATTTTTAAACAACTTTACTGAATATTTTTGGTTTTGAAAAATAGTTTAAATGAAAATATGTATTTTTGAATTGAATAATTAAATAAAAAAAGAATGAATTCACAGACGGAAGAAAATTACTTGAAAGCTCTTTTCAAACTTGCTTCTCAAGAAAATGAAGTAAGTTTGTCCAATTTGAGTAAAAAACTTTCTGTTAGCACACCCACTGCCAACAGTATGATTAAACGCTTGCACGAAAAAGAATTGGTCATTTATGAGAAATACAAACCTATAAAACTAACTCAAAAAGGGAAGGTTACGGCTGCTCTTATTGTGCGAAAACATAGGCTTACAGAAATGTTTTTGGTAGAAAAAATGGGTTTTGGTTGGGAAAAGGTACACGCTATTGCAGAACAAATTGAACACATAAAATCACCCATTTTTTTTGATAAAATGGACGAGATTTTGGGCTATCCCAATATTGACCCACACGGTTCACCTATTCCAAATAAAGAAGGACAGATAGAAAATAAAATTAATACAGAAACGAAATTGAGTAATTGTAAGGAGGGAGATATTGTTGAGATTATAGCTGTTTCAGAATCTTCTTTAGAGTTTTTGAAGTTTTTGAATAGCCGTAAAATTAGTTTGGGCTTAGAGTTAAAAGTAATAGAAATAGAAAAATATGATGGAACAATGAAGGTTCTTCTAATAGAAAAAAATAATGAAAGCAGAGAAGAAATATTAAGTAAAATAGTGAGTCAAAAATTGTGTATTATAAAGAAAAAATAAAACTATAAAAATGATACTTTTAAATAGTTTTCCAAATATAAAGACATTAAAGGCACAGATTGAAAAAGGATATTTTCAAGATAAAAAAAAACAAATTTATCAAAAAGGTTTTCCAAGTGTCATTATTTCGGCAAATACTCAAAAAGAAGAACGAACAGACGTGAGAGCTTCTTTATCACTTTTTATGAATATAGATGGAGTGAGTGAGTGTAGAGTAGATGAAAAAGATAGAAAAATAACATCTGATTTTTTTTTCTTATCCAATAGAGGACAGCCCTATTCGCTTTTTATGGAAGAACCTGTAAAGACATTTAATATTCATTTTGGAGATGAATTTGTTGAAAAATTATTACCTACTCTTGCTCTTAATTACGAAGATTTATTAGAAAATTATAATTTTTCTAACTCAAATTTTAGTGCAAAAACAATAGAATTTCCTAACAAACTCTACCGAAAAACACCTCAATTTTTAGCTATTTTACAAAAAATACAAAAAGCACATCAGAATAATTATCAAAATAAGCTATTTTGGGAAGAGGAAATGACAAATCTATTTCTTTATTTACTTTCAGAAAGGAAAGATAGTATTTTGGATATAAAACGAATCCCAGTTCTCAAAAACTCAACCAAAACAGAGATTTATCAGCGTTTGAGTTATGCAATGGATTTTCTACAAATCTATTTCCATCAAAATATTGATTTAGAAATTTTGGCTGCTACGGCGTGTTTGTCTAAATTTCATTTTTTACGTCTTTTCAAAGCTGTTTTTGGGTTTTCTCCCTATCAATATATTCAACATTTACGCATTCAAAAAGCCAAAACATTGCTACAAAAAACAAATATTCCTATCTATCAAATTGCAATAGAATTAGGCTTTCAAAATGCTACTTCGTTTAGCCGTTTGTTTTTTAAGAAAACAAATTATTATCCAAATTATTATAGGAATCAGAGTGGGAAATAATTATAGATTATGGATTAAAAATTACGAATTTTGAGTTTATATTGATAGATTTGTAAAGATGTCGTTTTTTCAACTTTTAATGATAGCTAAAATAAAATAATTTTTGATGATAGCATTAAACTAATAACTGGAGTTACGTAGAATCTTGTACTACTATATTGTAAGACAAATTTGCAAACCGTGTTCTGTGGCACACAGAACAATAAGTGCGTAACTCCAGTAAATATAACAAAAAAGAGTATTTCTATATCAGAAATAAGCAAAGAATCTATGAAAATAATACTATCTTTACTCCTCAAAACTAACTTTCAAAACTGTATAAAAAAATGACATCTTATCCAATATTACTACTCAAAAAAAATAGAGAAAAATCAATTTTGAATCAACACCCTTGGATATTTTCAGGAGCAGTCCAGAAAATGCCAAAAGCAGAAAATGGCGAAATTATAGCCGTTCAAGATGCAACAGGGCGTATTTTAGGATATGGTTTTTTTGATACAAATAGTCAGATTACGTGCCGTATTTTTGAGTTTACTCGTTTTCATAATAAAAAAATAGAATTTGTAGCAGATGAAAAGTATTTTCATCAAAAAATAAAAAATGCTTATAATTTGCGTAAAGATTTTTTATTAAATTCTTCTACAAATGCGTATAGATTATTACACGCAGAAGGTGATTTTTTTTCAGGTGTGATTGTAGATATTTATGACAATGTGGCTTCTGTTCAGCTTCTCATAAAGGGAACAGAACGCATTGCAGAGTATATTTTCAGTGGAATCCGTGCCATCGGAATCGAATATATTTATCTTCATATCAAAGAAAGTACAAAAAATATTGAAGGTTTTGGAGATAGCAAAAGCCAAATCAAACAAGGGTGGCAATTAGAAAAACAAGAAACACAAATTCCATTAATGCCAGTACAAATTTTGGAAAATAATTTGAAATTCAAAGTTGATGTTGTTGATGGGCAAAAAACAGGATTTTTTATAGACCAACGAGAAAATAGAGAGTTGGTAAAACAGTATTCAAAAAATAAATCGGTCTTGAATTGTTTTGGTTATACAGGTGGGTTTAGTGTTTATGCGATTGAAGGGGGAGCAAAAAATGTAGTTTCAGTAGATATTTCGAAAGACGCAACTGATGAAGCAAACCAAAATGTAGCACTTAATTTTGATAGTTTATTGCGAAAAAACACAAATCATGAAGCAATAGCGCAAGATTGTTTTGAGTATTTGAAAGCATTGCCCAATAATAATGAAGAAAAACAGTTTGATATAATTATTCTTGACCCACCTGCTTTTGCCAAAAACAAACGCTCATTGCCCAAAGCCTCAAGAGGGTATATAAATTTGAATGAATTAGGTTTTAAGAAAGTGAAAAGTGGAGGTTTGGTTTTTACTTTTTCGTGTTCGGGAAGTGTCAGTAAAGATTTATTCAGAAAATTGGTGTTTACGGCAGCTTCAGAGGCTGGGCGAAAAGTCAGAATTGTACATCAACTTACACAGCCTTTAGACCACCCAGTCAATATTTATCATCCAGAAGGAGAGTATTTGAAAGGTTTGGTCTTACAAGTTGAGTAGTTGATAGAAATTAATCAAATAAAAATAATTCTATATGAAAATAAAAATTTACTTCTTATTTTATTTCGTATATTGTAGTATATTTTATTAAAATTTTTTAGAAAGTTTAATTTTTCTGATTTAATCTTACTGATGCCAAAACGTTTTTCACTTAACTCACTCACAGGAACGCTTCAATTTTCATATATCTTAGTTACTATCATGCTAGGTCTTACGCTTTTGCTTGTCATTTGGAGAGGAAATTTTCTTTTTCAAGAACATGAAGACTTATACAAAAAAAGAAGTATGAAGTTTCATGCAAGCGAACTAAAAAGCTCATTGAATCATTCTTTTATGCTTTTGCAGTTGTATGCTCAATATGACACAATTCCACATGCTGAAGAAACGTACTATCAAACTGCGATTGATATTTTTTATGACAAAACATTGATAGATTTTGATTCTGTCCAAACTCTTTCAAAAGGAGGAGTAGAGGCAATATTAGAGATAAAACCTATCATGAATCAGCTCAACAGCAAATACGACCATCTAAGAAAATTTTCAGAAAAAGGAGAGCCTCTCAAAAATTATCTACGGATAGATATGATAGGGCTTGTTACTCGCCTCAATAAAAGTATAGAACAATTTATAATTGACCAAAAAAATGATGAGGTAAAAGAATTAGAAATATTGGAAAGTAAAATTGCAAAAAATAATTACTTTGCAATTCCTTTGTTTTTTTTGGTTCTTTTTATAACCTATTTTCTAGGGCGAAAAGCATTGCGAAAAGTGATGGAGGGGCTACGATTAATTTATGAATATATACAGTCGCTTTCACAGGGAGAAATTCCAAATAATATTGTTGTTTTGCCTAACGAATTTGGCAAAACATTGATTTATATTCGCCAACTGACTGAGGGGTTAGATGAGGTTAAGGATTTTGCACACGAAGTAGGAAAAAGAAATTTTGAAAAAGAAATTGATATTTTTCCAATAGACTCTGCACTAGGAGAAGCCTTACATAAAATGAAAATTAGTTTAGAGGAAGTAGCCAAAACAGAACAAGAAAGAAATTGGCAAAATCAAGGAATTGTCGAAATGGCACAAGTAATTAGAAAGCACACCGAAGATATGCAAGTGCTGTGTGATGAGCTTCTTTTTCATTTAATAAAATATATAGATGCACAGCAAGGAGCAATATTTCTTCCTTCAAATCAGAATACAAAATTAGTCTTACGTTCTATTTATGCTTATGGGCGTAAAAAACATATCAAAAAAGAAATTAGAAGTGATGAAGGAGTTTTGGGAGAAGTTTTTCAAGATGCTCAACGAGTTTTTATGACTGATATTCCAGCAGATTATACACAGATTAGCGCAGGATTAGGCGAGTCAAAGCCAAATTGTGTTTTAGTAGTTCCTTTAGAAGCGCAAGAAAAAGTATTGGGAGTATTAGAGATAGCTTCCTTTAAAGTCTTGACAGAGGTAGAAATCAAATTGGTGGAGCGTACTGCCGAAATATTGGGAGCTTCAATTTCTAGTGTTGCAAATGCTGAAAAAATGAAAAATTTACTAGAAAATAGTAATTATTCGGCACAGCAAATGAGTGAAAAAGAAGAAGAGCTTCGCCAAAATACTGAAGAATTAATGGCAACTCGTGAAGAATTGGAAAAACAGTTGATAGAGATGCAAGAGCAGATAGATGAAAAAGATTCTATACTAGAAAATAATAATCAAGCCTTTGTTTTTGTAGATGCTTCTGGCAGAATATTGAATTTTAATTATTCTTTTACACAGCTCATAAAATTTAATAAAGAAGAATTAATAGGAAACCCAATTAGCAAATTTATTCCTGATTTGCGTGGTCTGAACAAACATTCTCAAAGAGATAGCGAAAAAGTTATGTATCATGTTTACAAAGCAGTTTCTAGGGGCAAACAAGAAACACTTATTTTGGCAAATGTTACTCGTTTGGAGGTCAATAAGGAAATGATTTTTATGATTGGTATGGCAAATATCCCCTCCGAACATGAGCTAAAAAACAAAGCTCAAATGAAAGTAAATGTATCAAATTAAATGTATTTTTATAACAACAAAAAAGGTATTGCAATTATTTGCAATACCTTTTTTATTATTTATAAGCTATTTCTTTTCTTTTTAGTTTGTCAAATTCTTTAGAGCGTTTTTGCATCCAACTTTTCAAGTTTGTATCGTGTTGGGTTAGTATTTCTTGTTGGGCTTTGTCGTACCCATAGACATCTTTTGAAAAATGAGCTTTTCCATTGTCATCTACCCATGCCGTCCAATAAACAATATGAACGACCCATTGTCTATCTAAATATATATTTTGGGTATTGCCACTGTACATTGTTTCGTGTATTTTTTCTGCAGTCCATTCTTCGGCTTTTTCTTTGAGGATATAGTTAGCCAGTTTTTCGGGTTCAAAAAGACGAATACAGCCATGGCTTAACGCTCGGTTTGCTTTATCAAATCGTGTTGAAGGAGTATCATGCATGTAGATATTATTCGAATTTGGAAAGATAAACTTTACTCTACCCAAAGCATTTGATGCTCCTGAGTTTTGAACAATAGAATAATTTCTCATACTCTTTACAGCACTCCAATTTACAGAGTGAGGACTAATTTTTACCATTTTTCCATTACTACGACGATAAATACTAAAATTATTTCTAGCAAAATAATTCCCACCACGACGCAGCTTTGGCAACATTTCATTTCTTGTAATACTTGCAGGAACATGCCATTTGGGACTCAAAACAACATATTTCATAGTATCCATAAATAAAGGAGTTTGATGAAAAGAACGTCCTACCATTACTTTAGTTTCAAAACTACGCTTGCCCGAATCATACAAACGCATCCAATAAGAAGGCACATTTACGATGATATAATTATTTCCTAATGAATCACTTAGCCAGCGCAAACGTTCCATATTGAGTTCTATTTGAGTCAGTCGTTCTTCTGCTGAAGTTGCCATTTCTCTAAGCAAGTTCATTCCTACCACACCATCTTTTTCCAAAGTATGACGTTCTTGAAAATTCATGACGGCAATACGAAGTTTTTCATCATATAGCTGAGATGTATCAGTTGCTTCGTTTTCAGAAAGGCTTAAATCCCCTGTTTTGCTAAGAATATTTCT
Source organism: uncultured Cytophagales bacterium (assembly GCA_937136415.1). GTDB lineage: Bacteria > Bacteroidota > Bacteroidia > Cytophagales > Bernardetiaceae > Bernardetia. The sequence continues at coordinate 12,168 of CAKZOK010000009.1, forward strand.
AATTGTCGGAATGAGTACATGATGATTAAATTCTTCGGTGCTATCTATTTTGATTTTTTTATAATCCTCAAGATTAATTTTTTCCCAACCTCCTTCTTTTACTATTTTTTTGTATTTTTCTCTAATTATTTTTAGCTTTTGATAAAGTTCATATTGAGGTTCTGCCTTTTTGATAATATCATCAATCGTATTGTTTTGAACTGCGCTATACAATTCATCTACCAATTCAATAGGTGTATATTTTTCTACCCAAGTATTTAATTTTCCATCTACTTCATCGGGTTTTACTCGCCCAGCATGGGTATGATTGAGGTAAGTGAGAGCCATTGAAGTAGTAAAAATATCAAGTTTTATTAGTTTTGGCAAATCATACTTTCCATTTGTTCCTAAAAGAGCATTTTGGATTTTGTCTATATCATTCAATGAATAGGCTTCTTCATTAAGTCCTTCAGAGCCTGCATTTTTGAGATAACCCATCAAAGATTGAGTGTGAGGCAAAACAGTAGTAGCAGAATACCAAGCAGGTTGAAAATTATTTTTTTGATAAAATAAATAAAGTTGTTCTTGCAAAAATTCTCTAGCAAAAGAATCAGGAAAATAAAGCTGACTTTGTTTGGCATCAACTAATTGCTTAACCCAAATTTGGGCTTCTTCGCTATCTATTTTTGTTTCAGGAATCAAATATGCAATATCAATTTCTTCGGTAGAATGTCCGAATTTATCACGCTTACAAGAAGAAAAAAAAACTAAGAAAAATAAAAGGATAAAAATAGAATGATGCTCTTTTATATGAAATAAGGAGTGGGTCATAAAGGAATGAATTAATAAAAATGAAATAGGTTAAAAAATAAAAAAGTTGCTCATTACAGCAAAATTTGTACCTATATATACGATTTGATAGACAAAAAGTTTTAGTTTTCATTTTCACATAATTGCTTATTTTGTACTTTTGTAAAAAAAAAATAAGTTTTTGGTTATCATTACAATTTATTATGTTAAAGAATTATCGCCTTTCTTTTTGGTTACGTCTTTGGTTATTTTGGTTGCTTTATTTTGCTATTCATCGTGCTGTTTTTTTTATTTATAACCACTCTACATTTAATGAATATCCAATTTCAGAACAATTACAAGCCTTTTGGGAGGCAATTCATTTAGACTTTTCTACGGCTGGTTATTTGATGGCTATTCCAACTTTATTATTAATTGGACATATTTTTTCGGTCAAATTTATCAATAAATTCAATTATATATTGATTGTCTTGATAGGAATAATTAGCATTACCGATACATTGCTTTACCACGAGTGGGGCTACAAACTCAATGCTTATGCGCTTTCATTTTTGATGTATCCTGCCCAAATGATGGCTTCTATTACTATTTTTCAGTTATTTCTTTTTATGCTTTTACAAGTTGGAATGATTAGTTTTGGCATTTTTTTGTATAGATTTAGCTTAAAAATAGGATTGAATAATTCGAAAGAATTTGAAAAAATTTATTTTAATAAAATTATCATTTATCCAATCTATGGTTTGGTTAGTTTGTTGGTAGCTGGGCTTACATTTTTGGCTATTCGTGGTGGTGTTGGGCTTGCTCCAATCAATCAAAGTGCAGCTTATTATTCTTCTCATGCGCCCCTCAATCATTTGGCTACCAATACATCATGGAATTTGTTATTTAATATTCTCAAAACAAATAAGGCAAGCAAACAAGCTGGAATTAAATATTTTGATGAAAAAATAGTTCAGAAAAACATACAGGAAATTTATAAATCAAATCCAAAAGAAAAACAAAAAATACTTCTTCATAAGAATCCTAATATAATCTTAGTAATTTTGGAAAGTTATACTTCTGATGTCATCGAAACATTGGGAGGAGAAAAAGGAATTGCTCCTCATTTTTCTGAAATGACAAGAGAAGGATTATTATTTAATAGCATTTATTCTACTGCCGACCGAACCGATAAAGGTATTATTGGGATTTTGAGTGGCTACCCTGCTCAGACGCACTCTTCGATTATTAAAGAACCCCAAAAATTTGAAAAATTACCTGCTTTGCCTGCAGTTTTTAGAAAAAAAGGCTACGCTACATCTGTTTATTATGGAGGCGAATCTGAATATGCAAATTTTAAGGCATACTGGCACCATGCTGGTTTTGATGAAATAATTGACCAAAATCAATTTAATGAAAAAGATAAAAACTCAAAATGGGGCGCACACGACCATATTGTTTTCGAAAAAGTAATTAAAGATTTGAATACTCAAAAGAAGCCTTTCTTTACTACTGTCCTAACTTTAAGCTGCCATGAACCATTCGAAACACCTATCCAAACTCCTTACGATAAGGCTGCCAAAACAGAAACTGACAAAGACAAAAAAGAGGCAAATTTGTTTAGAAAAGCAGCTTATTATACCGATTGGAGTATAAATAAATTTATGCAAGAAGCCAAAAAACAATCTTGGTATGACCAAACTCTATTTGTTTTTGTGGCTGACCACGGACATCGCCTGCCAAAAATATATAAAGATACTCGTCAAACAGAAAAATATAGAATCCCTTTGCTTTTTTATGGAAATGCTATTTCAAAAGAATTTTTGAAACAAAAAAATAATAAAATAACACAAATAGGCTCTCATACGGATATTGCAACCACACTTTTAGAACAATTAGAAATAAATAATTCTAATTTCGAATGGGGAAAAGATTTATTAAATCCATCTTCAAAACATTTTGCTTTTTATTGTTATGATGAAGGAATGACTTGGATTACTCCTAAGGGAACATTGCGTTACACACAAGTAACAAAAGAAACGCAAATAAAAGCAAATACAGAACAAAAAAAACAAAAAAGTAATATTTTAAATGAATTGCCTTTTGCAAAAAGTTACTTGCAGGCTTTATTAGAAGATTATGCCAAAAAATAGAATCATTTGATGATTAATAATTCCCAACAGAATACCCATAAAAAAAAAGATATTCTTGTAAATATGTTTAATCAACTAAATTATGGTTTTTTTTGACTTTGATAGTTCTTTTAGAAAGCTGTCAATAGTTGAAAAAAATAAAGATTGGTAAGATTAAACTATTATCAGACTTATTTTGGATTACCAAAACCACAGAAAAAAAATTATAAATATGCCCTGTAATTATCAAAATAAAATAAAAAATCTCTCAAAAAATACCTACCTTTGCAACCTATGAAGAAACCCTATTTAGTCGGAATTACAGGAGGAAGTGGTTCTGGAAAAACCTACTTTTTGAGTCGCCTGATGAAAAGCATAAATCCCGATGATGTATGTTTGATTTCACAGGATAACTATTATCGCCCTAGAGAAGAACAGCCAATAGATGAAAATGGAGTATCTAATTTTGATATGCCAGAATCTATTGACCATCAACAATTTAGCAAGGATATTGCAGACCTTTGTGCAGGCAAAACAGTCTATAAAGAAGAATATACTTTCAATAATCCAAACATAATTCCAAAACAATTAGTATTCGAACCCAAGCCAATTATTATTGTAGAAGGGCTTTTTGTGTTTTATCATACAAATATTTCTGATTTATTAAATTTAAAATTATTTGTAGAAGCTACTGACCCAGTCAAAATAAAAAGGCGTATCATGAGAGATAATAAAGAACGAGGATACGATTTGGAAGATGTGCTTTATAGATATGTTATGCACGTTTCGCCAGCTTATGAGCGTTATGTTCGTCCTTACAAAGAAAATACAGATATTATAATTCCTAATAATCATACGTGCGATATTGCACTTGAAGTAGTCATTAATCATCTCAAAAAAAGATTAGATATTACCTCAAAACCTCAACCCACTATCCAAACAAAGTCTTAAATTAAATAATTCTAAAATAATTTTTTAATAATTATACAAACTAAATGGCAGATAAATTTGCAGTTATTGGACTTGGACATTTTGGCTATGCAGTAGCACGAAATTTGGCAGCAAGAGGGGCAGAAGTTTTGGCTATTGATAGGGATATAGAAAGAGTAGAATCCATAAAAGACGATGTAGCTTATGCTGTTGCGCTTGATGCAACGGATATAAAAGCTCTTAGCTCTCAAAATATAGCCGATATGGATGCTGTTTTGGTAGCCATCGGCGAAAATATTGAAGGACTTTTGCTTACCACAGTGCAGCTTTTAGAACTAAACGTAAAACGAATTATTGCCCGTGCAATGGCAGACCAACAACGTTTGATTTTGGAAAAATTAGGAGTGAAAGAAATTTTATCCCCAGAAGACGAAGTAGGAAAATTGGTCGCCGAAAAATTATTAAATCCAAATATGAAGGCGTTTTTGCCTTTGCCTGATAATTTTTCTATCGTTGAAATTCAAGCTCCTAGAAGAATTGTAAACAAAAAAATAGGGCAAGTACGCTTCAAAGATAATTATGCTTTAGACCTAATTACCATAAAAAGAGTCTATGAAGAATATCATGACGGACGAAAAATGTTTGCCGAACATTTAATCAATAGACCAACAGAAGATATTGCCATCGAACAGTCAGATGTTTTGATTGTCTTAGGAAAATCAAATGATGTAGAAAAATTTGTTGAGCTAAACCGATAGTTGTTTGTCAATTATTTTTTCTAAAAAAAAAACTGTTATTTGTATTTATTTATCATTAATAATTTACTATGAAATTTTTTTATTTTTTTGTGTTTCTAATTTTATTTCAAAGTTGTGATGCTTTTACAGACAAAAGAGCTGTTACTAAAGAAGAGTTTTATGAAATGAAAGATAATGTAACAATTACAAAAGTAACAGAAGGGCAAATTTTGGAAGTTGCAACCCCAAAAGCACAAAAGATTTATCAAAAAATAAAAAATAAAAAAATAGAAACCATTGATTTTTTAAAACAAACACAAAACCAACAAAAATTATATCAATTCTTGGAATTAGACAGTACAGAAATAGATATTATCGAAAAAATAACTTATCATAAAGACATATCTAAGATAGAATATAAAAAGGAAAAACAGATTTTTGAAGCCTACCAAAATATTACTGATACAACACTTTTTCAAGAAAATTTACAACTCCTTCACGGAAAAGAAAAAATACTTTATAACTATCCAAATTTTGATGCAAAAGCAAATAAATTTGATGGAATATGGAGTATTCTGTTAAAGCAAAAGCAAATTATTCGGTCTTTAAAAAAGAAAAAATAATTTCTGTAAGGAAAGTATTTTTTGACTTAATAAATTAAGCCTCTACATTATTTAAACGTAGTAATTTGATTTATCAAATTGAATTTTAGATTATAAAAATATAAAAACTGCTATGAAAAACAAAGTTAATACTAATAATTCAGATATAAAATTAGATACTATTGAAGAAGCAATAGCCGACCTAAAAGCTGGCAAATTTGTAATTGTAGTAGATGATGAAGATAGAGAAAATGAGGGTGATTTTATTTGTGCTGCTGAATGTATAACTCCCGAAATGGTCAATTTTGTCTTAAAAGAGGCTCGTGGTGTGCTTTGCATGGCACTTACACAAGAGCGTTGTGATGAGCTTGGAATTAATCTGATGGTAGGAAAAAATACAGACCCAAAACAAACAGCATTTACTGTTACTGTTGATTTGCTAGGACATGGCTGCACAACTGGCGTTTCGACGCACGATAGAGCTGCAACAATAAAAGCGATTGCAAACCCAGCCATGAAACCTGAAGATTTTAGCAGACCAGGGCATATAAACCCACTTAAAGCAAGAGAAGGAGGAGTTTTACGACGTGCAGGACACACAGAAGCTGCCGTAGATTTGGCAAAACTAGCAGGTTTCAAACCGATTGGTGTTTTGATAGAAGTAATGGACGATGATGGCTCAATGGCTAGATTGCCAAAACTTAGAAAAGTAGCCGATAAATTTGATATGAAACTTATCACCATAAAAGATTTGATTCAATATCGACTTACAAATGATTCGCTTATAGATAAAGAAGTAGATGTCAAAATGCCTACAAAATGGGGCGATTTTCAGCTTCATGCCTATACACAAAAAGATACAGGAGATACACATTTGGCTCTTGTAAAAGGAGAATGGAAAAAAGACGAGCCTGTATTGGTGCGTGTCCATTCATCTTGTGTAACAGGAGATATTTTGGGTTCTTTGCGTTGTGATTGTGGCGACCAACTTCAGCAAGCAATGAAATTTGTAGAGCAGGAAGAAAAGGGAGTTGTTTTGTATATGAATCAAGAAGGAAGAGGAATTGGGCTTATCAACAAACTCAAAGCCTACAAATTACAAGAAAAAGGTTATGATACAGTAGAGGCGAATGAAAAATTAGGCTTCAAAATGGACGCAAGAGATTACGGAGTAGGCGCACAAATTTTGAGAGATTTGGGAGTAAGTAAAATAAAACTTATTTCAAATAATCCTAAAAAACGTGTTGGTCTTATTGGCTACGGCTTGGAAATAGTAGAAAATGTAGCCATTGAAATAAAAGCAAATCCTCACAATGAAAAATATCTTACTACAAAAAGAGATAAATTAGGACATGAAATTTTGAAGGGAAAGTAGCCATTTAATTATGAATTATGAATTAAAAATTACGGTGGTGTTACACAAGTATGATTTTTTTAAAGCCTTTTAGAATAGCAAAATTATATAACTAAAAACTGCCCAGAATGCCCTTGTTGGTGT
>CAKZOK010000010.1 GCA_937136415.1 uncultured Cytophagales bacterium
AGCAAAATTATACAACTAAAAACTACCCACAATGCCGTTGTTGGTGTTTTAGCGAAGCGACACCAACAACCAAATAAAATTAAGTTACACAGATTTTGATTAGATATATCCCTCGCCCCATTCCCTAATTACAAGCTACTATTAAATGTCTTTCGATGATATTCTGTAAGTCCGTATTCTGCAATTCCTAATTTATGTTTTTTGGTAGGATAGCCCACATTTGTTTCCCAGCCATAATGAGGAAATTTTTTAGCTAATTCTATCATAAAATCATCTCTATAATTTTTTGCCAAAATAGAAGCTGCTGCAATAGATAAATATTTTGAATCGCCCTTTATGATACATTCAAAAGGAATTTCAAGGTCAGTTTTGAACCTATTCCCATCAATAATCAAAAATTCAGGAACTGGATTTAATTGAATAATAGCTCGTTGCATTGCCAAAAAAGAAGCGTTCAAAATATTAATTTTATCAATTTCGGCAGGGCTTGCTTCTGCAATCGCAAAAGAAAGGGCGTTTTCTCTTATTTCAATATCCAATTCTTTTCGGTCTTTTTTTGATAATTTTTTCGAATCATTCAAAAATTTATTTTTATAATCCTTTGGAAAAATAACAGCAGCAGCAACTACACTGCCAGCCAAGCAGCCACGACCAACTTCATCGACACCAGCTTCAAGAGCAAAATCAGAAAAATAAAAAGAAAGCATAAAATAGTTATTAACTGTTAGTGATTAATTATAAATGAATTAAATTTGTAAAAAATGAAATGACATTATCCTGCAATTTATCATATAAATCATACAAATCACTCACTAATCAGTTACAAAAAATGAATTTTGATTTAAAAAGCCTTATTCGTCCTAATATCTTAAATTTAAAAGCCTATTCATCTGCAAGAGATGAATATAAAAAAAGTGATATAGAAGCTACAAAAATAGATGAAAATTTTGAAAAACCTGCTCCTATTTTTTTAGATGCTAATGAAAATGCACTTGGTTCGCCTCTTTCTGAGATGGTTCAGACGGACTATAATCGTTATCCAGACCCACACCAAAGAGATATAAAAACGCAACTTTCAAAACTCAAAAACATAAATGAAAATCAAATATTTGTAGGAAATGGAAGTGATGAAGCGATTGATTTGCTATTCAGAATTTTTTGTATTCCTGCAAAAGATAATATTATTATTTGCCCTCCGACTTATGGAATGTATTCCGTTTCTGCTACAATAAATGATATAGAAATCAGAAAAGCATTATTAACAAATGATTTCCAATTAGATTTGGAAGGAATAAAAAAACAAATTGATGAGAATACAAAATTGATTTTTGTTTGTAGCCCAAATAATCCAACAGGAAACTTAATTAATAAAAAGGACATAAAAGAATTATGCAGTTTTTTTAATGGAATTGTAGTAGTTGATGAGGCATATATTGATTTTGTGGATAATGAAAATACGAATGCAAAAGAGGCTAGTTTTATTAATCAATTATCTGACTTTTCAAATCTTGTTGTCTTACAAACACTTTCAAAAGCGTGGGGAATGGCTGGAGTTCGTTTGGGAATGGCGTTTTCTTCTGCCGAAATAATGGATTATTACAAAAAAACCAAACCTCCTTATAATGTAAATATGCTCACTCAAAAAATTGCTTTAAAGGCATTGGGTTTTTCTCAAAGAGTAGAAAAAAACATTCAAATTCTAAATTTGGAGCGTCAAAAATTAATAGAAGAATTAAGAGATGAAAGCAAATTTAATTTTATAGAAAAGATTTATCCATCAGACACAAATTTCATTTTGGTAAAATTAAAAGACCATTCTAAAGTAGAAGAAGTGTATAATTTTTTGATAAATCAGAATGAAGTTGTAGTAAGAAATCGCTCAAAAGAACCATTATGCGAAGGTTGTTTAAGAATAACTATCGGAACAGAAGAAGAAAATGAATTGCTTTTAGCAACTTTAAAAAGGTACAATTAAATAAAGTAAGAACTTAGGTTTTAGAAATAAGAAGTAAATTAGAATTATCTTTTTAAAACAATTATTTCAAAATAGAATTTTTCCGTAATCCGTAATCCGTAATCCGTAATCCGTAATCCGTAATCCGTAATCCGTAATCCGTAATCCGTAATCCGTAATCCATAATCCATAATCCGTAATCCGTAATCCATAATCCATAATCCATAATCCATAATCCATAATCCATAATCCGTAATCCGTAATCCGTAATTGAAATTATGTCTTTCCATCAACAATCCGAACCCACAAAGCACACCTTCAAAACGCTCAAAAGTGAAGAAATGCTCTTTAATTTAGGTCCTCAACATCCATCTATGCATGGTGTTTTGCGTTTGGAAGTGATTACAGATGGCGAGATGGTGCGTGAAGTTGTGCCTCATATTGGGTATTTGCATCGTTGTTTTGAGAAGCACGCTGAAAGTCTAAATTATGCCCAAATTATTCCATATATTGATAGAATGGATTATGTGGCTTCAATGAATTCTGAACATATTTACGCCTTAGGAGTGGAAAAAATGCTAGGAATAACAGATAAAATTCCCAAACGAGTAGAATATATTCGTGTTTTGGTGGCAGAACTCAACCGAATTGCCTCTCATTTTATTGCCATCGGAACGTATGCCGTTGATGTTGGTGCAACAACTCCTTTTTTATGGTTGATGAAAGAAAGAGAGTATATTTTACGTCTTTTAGAATGGATAAGTGGCGCAAGGCTTTTATATAATTATATTTGGATTGGAGGGCTTTATTATGATTTGCCTTTAGGTTTTGAAGAAAAATGTAGCGAATACCTAAATCATCTTAAACCAAAATTAGATGATTTGGAAAATTTACTTATCAATAATCGAATTTTTGTTTCAAGAACAGCAAATATTGGAGTTTTACCTCTGCAAACGGCTGTAAATTATGGTATTACAGGTGCAATGCTGCGAGCCTCTGGACTAAAATGGGATTTGAGAAAAGTAGATAAATATTCTGTTTATGACCAAATAGATTTTGATATTCCGATAGGAGAAGGAAAAATGGGAACAACTGGCGATTGTTGGGATAGGAATTTTGTCCGTTTTCAAGAATGTAAAGAATCTTCAAAAATAATAAAACAATGTCTTGAAAAATTAATAAAAGAACAAAAAAGAACACGAGATTTTGACCCACAAGCACTTGTTCCAAAAAGAATAAAGCCACCTCAAACAGATTTTTATTTTAGAGGAGAAAGCCCAAAAGGAGAACTTGGATTTTTCTTCAGACAAAATCCAAAACACAAAAAAGGAGATATTCCATTTCGTTTGAAAGTGCGTGCGCCTTCATTTTGTAATCTTTCTGTTTTGCCTTTTTTGGCTCAAAACACGCTTCTTTCTGATTTAATTGCCATTGTTGGTTCGTTGGATATTAATTTGGGAGAAGTAGATAGGTAAATTTCAACAGAGCATATTTAATAAATATAAAATTGTGTAATCAGTTTGTACGAACTGAATAAAATGCTTCTTCAAAGGTGTGATATTTTTATAAACCACACTTTTGAGGACACCAACAATGGCGAGCATTTAGCATAAAAGCCTTTTTTTGCACTTGTCCATACCCTTACCATAGGCTGTTCAGAATTTCAAAAACTCTTCCTATAGTTTATAGTCATTTTCATTCTTTGATGGATTGATTTATAAATC
>CAKZOK010000011.1 GCA_937136415.1 uncultured Cytophagales bacterium
ACAGGTAAGTTTTGTGCTGCATCTCCACACCAACCTTCAGTGATTACCAACCAAGTTTGAGGTTCTTTTACTTTTTGAATTTCAGTAATTGTTTCGTCAGAAATTTTAATCGTTTTGTCTAAACGTTTCATTCTTCTGTCATTTAACATGCTGTAATTTGTTAAATCTTCTGATTGATTTGGTCCTGTAGATTTGTTTTCTACTAATAATTTTTTAACTAACCAGCTAGCTACATATCCGTTAGCTCCTGTAACCATCACTGGTTTTGTTTTATCTATAGTTGTCATTGTTTTCTTTTTAATTATCTAATACAAAGTAAATGTAAAATCCCTAACACTTTAAACACATATTTCAGATTGTTAAACATTATTTACTGATATTAGTATCATTTTGTTTTTAAGTAACTTACAGTATGTTAATTCAAGTTTTTAGAACGATATGCTATTGGAGATTCTCCTGTCTTTTTCTTGAATAATCGACTAAAGTAATGTGGGTAATTAAACCCTAAATCAAAAGCGATTTCACTAATCGTTTCTTCTGAATTGAGTAATTGAGTTTTTGCTAAATCAATGATATAATCATCGACATGCTCTTTAGTATTTTTGCCTGTTTCCTTCTTCAATAAATCGCTTAAATAATTAGACGATAAGTTCACTTTATCTGCAAAGTATTTTGGAGAAGGTGTTCCGGTCTCTAACTGTAATTTATTGTTGTAGTATTTTATTATCTCTGCTTCTACTCTACTTACAACTCCAGAACTGTTGTTAGTTCGAGTAATAAACTGCCTTTCGTAAAAGCGCTTAGAATAGTTCATTAATAATTGAATATTGGATACTAATAATTCTTGACTGTGTTTATCAATATTTTCGTTCAATTCATCTTTTATATTATTAACACAATCTATTAATATACTTTCTTCTTTATTATTAATTTAATTCAACTTTGGGCATTCGTCGTACTTTAAAAGACTTGTTAAAAGCTATTTATAAATCTATTCCATTGATTCGTGATTGGAATTGGTCTCGTCTTTTTTTGTGTATTATTATTTCGTGTTTTATTTGGACTTTTCAAGCACTCAATAAAGATAATTATAACTCTACAATCAAATTTCCTTTAGTGATTGATTATGTTCGAAAAGATGTTGTGGCATTAGAAGAGCCACCTCAATTTATCTCTGTGCAAGTGAGTGGAAGTGGCTGGCGACTGTTACAGAAAACACTTGGATTTGGAATTACTCCTCTCAAAATAGATATAGAAGACCCTACGCAAGTAAAATATTTTACTGCCAAATCATTGATGCCCAACATTGTGCAACAACTTAGTGATGTTAGAGTAGATTTTATTGAAGAAGACTCTATTCATCTTAATTATGATAGTACAATAACCAAACAGATTGTACTTTTCATAGATAGCTCAAAGATTCCTTTAGCAGAAGGGCATCGTATTATTTCTCCTATTCATCTTGATATAGATTCATTAACTATTAGTGGTGCTGCTTCTTTTGTGCGTGCCGAACCTGATAGTTTTGAGATTTTTTTGAATGAAAATACTCTTGACGATAATTATGATGAAATGATTGATATTTCGTATCAGCCACCACGAAAAGTAAGTTTTTTTCCAGAGGGAGTACAAGTAAGATTTGATATAGATTTGTTTTTTCCAAAGACGATTACAGTTCCGATTAAGGCAATTAATTTTCCTAAAGATTCTTCTGTTTATTTGGCTCGCCAGCTTGCCATTGTAGAGTATGATGTTAGGAGGGCAAACGAAATGATTACTATTCCTGATAGTTTGTATATGTTGGCTGATTATAAGGTAAGAAACATGAGTGATTCGACACTAAAACCTCTGTTTTTGCCTCCCTCATTTATGGAAAATGTTCGAGTTATTCCTGAAAAATTGATTCTTATTTTTCCTAAAAGATAAATTTTGTATCTGTGTTTTTGAGTAAAAAATATTAGCTTGTCCTAATATTAAGGTTATAAATTCAATATTGTGGCAAGCTAATATTAGTTAGTATTGTTTTACTTAAAAATTTCTTCTTTTTTCACTCCAATCAAAGTCATTACAGGGTTTTTACATACAATTTTTCCTTTGATAGGAAATAGATTTTTTCCTTCATGAGTTTCTACATTATTTTTTCCACCTTTTGCATCAATCTCAAATACTACTTTTTCATCAGAAAATTCTACTACTTTCATAGTTCCTTCCACAACTGTAATTATACCCATTTTTTTATCTTTTAATGCTGTAATATTAAACAACGGAGCTACTTTTCCATCTTTTTGGCTATCTCCAAAATTAGCTACAAGTGGTAATTTTAAGAGTTCTTTTTGTGCGTTTATTCCAAACTGCAATGAATATTGTTTATTATTTTTTTCTCCAACAAGAGTAAGAGCCAAAATGATATTGTCTTTACTGTCCGAAACAATATTAAATATAGGCTTAGATTTTTGAAAATCTATCTTTTGTCCATCTATATTGATGTCTATCATTGCAGTAGATTTTTCGATATTACTTATATTAGATGTTTCTACATCAGTTCCTAATATTGCTCCTGCAACTTCTTCGGCAATAGTTTCGTTTATTTTATCTTCCAACGCCTTTTTGGGGTTACAAGAAGCAAAAACAAGTATAAAAAAAGTAAGTACAAAATAGGGAAAAAGTTGAGTTTTCATTTGATTTTTTTTTAAGTAAAAATATTTTGTTTATTGGTCTTTTATCTAAAAAGGTGTTTAAGAATTGATTGTGTATTTGTTGGTGTCGCTACACTAAAACATCAATAAAGGCTATATTTTTTTTGATAGAATTAGGTTTGCAAATCTAATTCTAAGAAAAATGAAACTTTTATCTGCGTTCTGTGTGCCACAGAACACGGCTGCCAGCAAACCTAATTCTAAGAAAAATGAAACTTTTATCTGCGTTCTGTGTACCACAGAATACAGCTTGTCTATTCTTAAACAACTTCTAAATAATTATTTTTCAATTAGATATAGTAGCAAATCTTATAAAAAAATAGATAAATTTGGTGTTTTTTATTAAATATCAACAAGGTTTAATTGTTTAGTTTTTGCCTTTCATCAATCCAGACATATCCATTACCTTGTATTGACTCATATTGATTGATGAGTTTTGGTTTTGGTTTACTTCTGTAACAGTCATTTTTGTTTTTTCTCCTGTTTTTTTGTCTGTTGATTCCATTTCCATTGTAAACTCTGTTGGCATAGCCATAAGTTGATTTTTTTCTTTTTTCTTCTGAATAAACATTCCTGCAAAGGCTTTAAATTGAGATATATTAACCTGTTTGGTTGTCCAAGAAACGGCTTTCATATCATTTGTTTCCATGATTGTTTCACTACAAGTATAACCCAAAATATTTTTTGTACGTCCTGTACGAGTAATTTTGATGTCTTTCATTGCCTCTTCTGAATTTTGCTCTTGTTGTTGTGCTTGCTGGTAATCTTCAACATTAGGCATTTTCATAATAATAGCTTGATTTTGGTCGTCCATGATTGTAATCATGGCTTGTTGCGCACCATCAACAATTATTTTGGATTTAATCGGTTTGGCTTGTCCCTCTTTGGTGGCTTCCATCATTTCCATTGCCATATAATTAGGGTCAGTGGAGTTGTAATAACGCATAAACATATCTCCATTTTCTTTTCCACTTTGTTTGTAAGTTTGCATACGCATCACAAAATTGGAATTAAAATTATAACTAGAGGCTATGTTTATATTTCCTCCACCTCCGAGCATTTGGTTTAAAAAATCAGTTCCATCGTTCTCTTCGGTTGTTTCTGTTGGCTGATTAGAACTGTTGTCAGATTCTTTTTCTTTTTTCTTTTTCTTTTTTTTCTTGCGTTTAAAAAGACCTTCAAGAGCATCTAAACCTTCATCTAATTTTTTATCGATTTTGTTGTCAATGCGATTATTAGTTTTGTTTTTTGCACGTTCTTTAGTGCGTTCGACTGTTTTATTTTGTGCAGTAGCCGAAAAACACATAATTAAAAAAGAACTTAATAGTATAATTAAAAGAGAATTTTTCATAATGATTTGATTGTAGTAATAGGGTTTTGAATAAAAAAGGGTAATTAAAATTGCAATAAATCAAGATATTGATTGGTGCTTTCAATGACATATATACAAAAAACAACGTACAAACCAAAAAAAAGTTATTTTTTCGCACCTTAAAAAAAATCTAATAAGGCTAATTAAAGCAATTTTAGAAAGTAAATATAAATGAGAATGATAATCAAATTTTATTGTATCTCTACGTGATTGAATGTCGAAAATAGATTTATAAAAAATCACTTTTAATTGACTATAATTCTACCCATACAACGCTATAAAAAAAGAGTAAAATACAGTACGCTTAAACAAAAGAATCTTAAAACAATTAAATTAAATTCATAACTTTGAAATAATTGCCTTTCTTTATGGTTATAAATTTAATACTCAAATAAATTTATGACAATATATTCATTTGTTTTTATGCCCACTGATTTTTATATTTTTATGAAAAAACACGCTTCTTCCTCGTTTTTGGCTGTATTCTTTACAATTATTGTTTTGTTTTTCTCTTCCTATTCAACTGTTTTTGCACAAATAGAACAGCATTCGAAATGGAAAACTTATACCCAGCCTTCTGATTTATCAACTGTAAAAGTCGGAGAAACAATCAAACTTTACTTTGAAGTAGATATTGATAAAGATTGGTATGTTTACTCTTCTGATTTTGATAAAAATTTGGGTCCTATTGTATCCGAATTGGCTATCGAAAAAAATGATGCCATTGAAATAATTGGAGGTTTGAAGGCAGTCAATCCTAAGAAAAAATACGATGACCTTTGGGGAGGAGATTATACTTATTTTGTCAAAAAAGGAAAGTTTTATCAAAGTATCAAAATATTAAAGCCTAACACAACTCTAAAAACTACTTTTACTTATCAAGAATGTTCAGAGGTTTCGGGAAAATGTATAATGCAAGAACCCGAATTTAGTTTCAATATAAAAGTACAAACTGAAAAAGTAGATGATAAAAATACTACTACTACACCTGCAAAAACAGAAAAAAATGATAATCAAAATGATTCGAATGATGATAATCAAGATGACAAAAACCAAAACGTAGAAGGTTCAGATGTAGCTGGGATAGAAGATAATGATACTTCAATAATTACCAATATTGAGAAGCAAGAAAATACAAGTGCAAAATCTGTAACATTAAATGCAACCAAAAATCATGTTCCAAAAGGCGACCCTTTCAAAGATTTGCCAGAAGTTACGACAGATTTGGGAGCAGAAAGTGAGAGTTTATGGGGGTTTATGATAGCTGCTTTTTTGAGTGGTTTGGTGGCTCTGCTTACGCCTTGTGTTTTTCCGATGATTCCGATGACAGTTTCTTTTTTTACAACACGAAGCAAAAATCGTTTTGAAGGAATTGCTCGTGCGATGTTTTATGGTTTTTCTATTGTTGGACTTTATACACTGATTGGCTTTATTGTTTCACGCTTTTTGGGAGATGATGCTGCAAATATTTTGGCTACACACTGGATTCCTAACGTATTGTTTTTTACTGTTTTTATTGTTTTTGCTATTTCATTTTTTGGTGCTTTTGATATTGTTTTGCCTTCCAAAATGGTAAATAGCATCGACAAACAGGCTGATAAAGGAGGTTATATTGGAATATTTTTTATGGCTCTTACGCTTGTTGTGGTTTCGTTTTCGTGTACAGGACCTATTGCAGGGAGTATTTTGGTAATGTCAGCACAAGGAGAAGTCATAAAGCCTATTTTAGGAATGTTTGCCTTTTCGTTGGCTTTTGCGCTTCCTTTTACTCTATTTGCTGTTTTTCCATCACTTCTTTCTAGCCTTCCAAAATCGGGTGGTTGGCTCAATACGGTAAAGGTAGTGTTAGGTTTTGTAGAGTTTGCTTTAGCCTTTAAATTTTTGAGTGTTGCTGACCAAGTTTATCATTGGGGAATCCTTGACCGTCCTGTTTATATCGTAATTTGGATGTCGACGGCTTTCTTTTTGGGGCTTTATCTTTTAGGAAAAATTCGCTTACCACACGATAGTATCATCGAAAAATTAGGAGTAGGAAGGCTTTTGATGGCAATTACTTCTTTTGCTTTCTTTTTATATCTTATGCCCGGTCTTTTTGGTGCGCCACTTAGTTCGCTTTCAGGATATTTGCCTCCTCAAAGCACAAATGAATTTAATTTAGTTGCATTGATTAGAGGAGAAAGCGAATCATCAACAAACAAGGCAAAATATTCGGATATTCTTCATTTGCCTCATGGGTTAGAAGGACATTTTGAGTATTTTGAAGCAATAGAAGCAGCAAAAAAAGCAAATCAGCCTCTTTTTATTGATTTTACAGGGCATGGTTGTGTAAATTGTAGAGAAATGGAAGCCTCGGTTTGGAGTAAGTCCGAAATTTTACCATTATTAAAAAATAAACTTACAGTAGTTGCTCTTTACGTGGACGAACGTCAAGAACTTACAGAAGAAGAAAAGTATATTTCTGCTAGAAACAATAAAGAAATAACAACCATAGGAAAACGAAATGCCGATTTTCAGATTCGTCGTTTTGATCAGAATGCTCAACCAAATTATTTTCTTATCAATCCTTATACACATCAGCCTTTGATTGCGCCAGTGGGCAAGGTAAGTACAGAAGATTTCAAAGAATTTTTAGAAAAAGGAATAAAAGAATTTCAAAAGCAAGGTTTGTAATAATAATATTGGTGGTGTTGTAAAAAGTATGATAAGTTATTTGGTTGTTGGTGTCGCTTCGCTAAAACACCAACAACGGCATTGAAGAATTTCAAAAGCAAGGTTTGTAATAATAATATTTAATTTGTTATGCACCCTTTAATTTTCGCTTCTTAAATCTATTGATTTTACTCTAGCAAATAATTATATTTTGGCAAAATTTTATTCAAAATAACATTGTCATTATCCAAATACAAACCATCTATTTTGTTTGGTCTAACATATTTACAGAGATAATCTACTTTTTTATTTCGTTCTATTCTATAAATCAAACCTTCAATTTGTTCATTTTCCAAAGCTCCATGGTAGGATTTGTCTTTGTCTAAAATTTGGATAGCCTTGCTAATAGAAATAGGATTTCCAAGACGAATTAGACGAGGAACAACAAAACCAAAAGGCAAAACACGTAACAAAAAATCATGATAAATTAGCCGTTCGTTTTGGGGAGTAAAAAAATCAAAAACCACAAAAGGCTCATGAGAAAGGTTGTATTTTGTTCCATGAACAACCAAAAGCCATTCGCCCACCACTCGTTCCCCTTCTTTGAGCATTTCGAAAAAACGAGAATGATTATGCTTTACAAATTTGACAAAATATTTATGTGTCGGATGAATTGAAGTTTGGCAATCGTGTCCAGACCGACTCAAAATACACAAACGATTATTTAATTTTGCAACTCCAACATTTGCACCATCTAGTTTTTCTTGCGTAATAACCAAATCTTTATTATCTCTAACCTGCCAAGTTGCTATTTTTTGTTGCCCTTCGGGAATGTGATGTTCGCCTCTTCCCAAACGAGAAGTAGGCAAATGAGGAATACTTCCATAGTTGGAATGACCAAGAGGTTTTGTTCTTTCCTTTGAGTTTTGTCTTATTTTTTTACTCATATTTTTTATTCTAATGACTTCCCAAAAATGGGTCTAAAAATTCTTTTACTGTCCGAATAACCTTATTTAGTTCTAATTCTTCTTTTTCAGTTTTATAGTTTAGTTTTTGAGTTAAAAATTTTTGCCATTTTTTCTGACTTCCTTTACTTTTTCCAAACAGGTCGTTTTTCATTTTGGAATAAGATAAAGAAATAGGCGTGTTTTTATCCTCAAAGGCTATCAAAACACATTTTTGAAATTTTTGTTTTTGAATAGATTGAGTTTTTAAAATACAAAAAATATCGTACAAATCTTTAGTTTGCCATCTTGCACCTCTATCATAAAAATCAAAAAGCCCATGTACTTTCCATGCTAAAGCCTGTTCGTGCTGAACTGAAAATACATTGATTTTTTTGTGAGAATAAATACAATTATATTTTGTCCAGAGGGCAGGCAAAACCAATGTATCCCCAAAAGCAATATCGATTTGTATGTTTCGAAAAAGGGTATGATTTAATTTTATATTAAAATAAAAACGAAAAGAAGGGGTTTGAGTATCTGTCCAAGTATCTTCTGTTTTGAGGGAATTTATATCAATCTGTAAATTATTTTTTGAATCAGATGTATCAGAAATTTCTTGTGCTTTTTGAAGTGTTTTTTTTATAAAATTGATGTATAATTCTTTATCATAATTGGCTATTGCCAAAAAATCTAAATCACTAACCGAACGATAATAATTTTCTTTTATCCAACTTTTGGTAAGCAAACTTCCTCTAAAAACAACTAGGTTTTTGCCTAAACGAATGGAAAAAGCAGCTTCTAAAAGTAATTCTAAGATATGTATTTTTTGTTTTTTTTCTTCTGTATTTTCATTCATTTTTCTTATATCAAAGTATTTCCATTTTACATTCTGACTGACAAATATGGCAAGGCTCTTGCAAAGTCAGCCAATTATCATCAACTGACTGGTTGCTATCCCAAACACAATATTCGATTATTTTTTTATTGATTTGATAGCTTTGTTTTTCTAATTCTTGATGTAATTTATCGAAGGTTTGGTAGGCTTCTTTTTTTCCTGCTTTGTATATTCTTTTGGTTACGAAGCGTTCTTCAAGGTTATTTTTTTGTTTTTTAAAGGCATTTTTTGATAGATGTGCTTGATATTTTTGACAAAGTATAACGAGTTGTTTTTTTGAAGAATTTGAATCTGTAAGAGGTAATAAAATTTTGTAATGGGCTTCAAAATAATTCTTTTTTTGATGCTCTAAAATATCATTTTGAGTAATTGGTATTCCTGTATTTTCTGGGTGTGCTTCAATTTTTAGACGAATGACCTGATAGTTTTGCGCTTCCATTTTCTGTGCTAGGCTTTCTACTTCTTTTTTTACTTCATCAAAATTGCCTTTATGTAAAGAACTGGTCATTATTTGTTTGGGTGTATTTCCTCGTTCCAATTCTATAAAAATAGGTTTTATAAAATTATCCTTACAAAAGTTTTCAAAATTAGTAGTATTTTGCAATTCTTCTGTATTTTTTAGAGTAATATGTGCTTCAAAAAAACCTTGATACATTATTTTTTGTAGTTAAATTTTCAAATAAAATGAGTAAAAATATGAAGTCAAAAAAGGAGAAAATAATATTATTTTTTAATTCGAATAAATAGAAAAACGAGTGCAAAAATAACACCTGCTACACTTGTCATTGAGCCTGCGATAGAAGCATTTAAGAAAGAAGCAATATAATATCCCAAAATAGCTGTTATTATTCCAATAAATGATGATAAAACAAGCATTTTTTTGAAATTGGTAGTCAATAAATAAGCTGTTGCAGGAGGAACAACCAAGAATGAAAGCACCAAAACAGCTCCCACCGATTCGAAAGCTGCAACAGTAGTCAAAGATACCAAACTCATCAGAGAATAATGCCAAACCGAAACATTGATACCAATAGCAGAAGCAAAAGAGGGGTCAAAAGTAGTGAGCAGCATTTCTTTATAAAAAATACTAACAAATATCAAAATCATCAAAAGAACAGAACCAATCCACCATGCAGCCTTTGCTCCTAAATTTAGGATTGCACCATTACCCAAATCTATGCGCCATGTATGAAGAGGAACATAGGCAATCTCGCCAAATAGTACGCATTCGGCATCTAAATCCACTTTACTAGCAAAAACCGAAATGAGAATTACTCCCAAAGCAAAGAGCGAGGTAAAAGAAACACCAATAGAAGCATCAGTTTGTAGCTTGCCTTGTCGGTGCAAAAATTCAATTAAAAGTGTAGTAAAAACTCCCAAAATGGCAGCACCAACAAGCATAAAAATAGAGTCAAATCGTTGCACAATCAAAAATGCAATAACAATACCGGGCAGCACAGCATGAGAAATTGCATCTCCAACCATTGCCATTTTACGCAAGACCAAAAAACAACCCAAAATAGCACAACTGACAGCAACCAAAATACCGACCAGTATTATTTGAAAATCATTCATTAAAAAATAAAACTAATTAAATTTGTATAAATTGATGGTAACCTAAAGGCAGCATCATATTTTTTTATCATAAAAAGATGAATTAAAGATAGTTCTAATCTAAAAGTTAGACAAGTCTAAAACAAAATTAATTAAAGTTTAGACAATTTTTAACTCATTATTAAATTAATTATTAAAATGAATCTATTACGTATTGTTAGACTGACTTTTGAAGAAAAGTATATTGAAGATTTTACTAAAAATTTTGAAGAAGTTAAGCAAAAAATTCGCTATTTTGATGGGTGTCATCATTTGGAGTTGTGGCAAGATGCTGATAATCCGTGTATTTTTCTTACTTATAGCCATTGGGAAAGTGAAGAAAAGCTAAATAATTATCGTAAATCAGAGCTTTTTGGAACGGTTTGGAAAACGACCAAACAATGGTTTGCAGACAAACCAGTTGCTTTTTCGTCATTTCAAAAAGTTTTGGTAAAATAAAGTAATAGTTTTCAGCTACAAAAAAGAGGAA
>CAKZOK010000012.1 GCA_937136415.1 uncultured Cytophagales bacterium
TGTACTACTATATTGTAAGACAAATTTGCAAACCGTGTTCTGTGGCACACAGAACACTAAGTGCGTAACTCCAGTTAATTGATTTACAGAAATTTAGATATAAAATTAATTTAAAATTTTTACAACACATAAAAATAAAAACTAATTTTTGGAGCATTTCAAACCCTAAAGGTTTTCAAAGACCCTTAGGGTTTCTATCCATTTTGCGTGTGCAATAAAGATTACTTATCCTTTTTTTAGAGAAATGAATCTGTTTTTTACTAAAAAAACAATTCTTTAAAGTGAATATTTATGAATAAAAAATTATTTATTATAAGAATTTGAGATGTATTTTCTAATTCATAATTCATAATTCATAATTTCTAATTCGTAATTGTTCTTAAACATTCATTCAATCTAAAGAAAATATATATAATGTATCTTAAAATCACAATTACGGCTATTATTGCTTTGATTGTAGGAATTTTGATAGGGCGATTTTTGCTTGTCAAGGTTCTGAACAGTCTGAAAGAAAAAGCAGAAAATGAAGCCAAAACAATTCGAAAAACTGCCAAAACAGATGCTGCAAATCTGAAAGCAGATGCTACAAACCTTCTAAAAGAAAAAGAATTAGCTGCCAAAGACCACTTTTTGAAATTGCAGGCAGAACATCAAAAAGAATCAAACAGAAGACAAAAAAATATTTCTTCACAAGAATCCAAACTCAAAAAACAAGAACAACGTTTTCAGCAAATTGAACTAAAACTAAAAGAAAAAGAAGTTTCTTTGAGCAAAGAACAAGAACTTTTAAACAAGGAAATCAACAAACATCAACAAAGAAAAGATGACCTCTATAAAAAAATGGAAAATATAGAAGTCAAGTTTGAGCAGGTCAAAAGATTGGAAAAAGAACAAATTATTTTATTAGAAAAAGTATCAGGATTATCGGCAGAAGAAGCCAAAAACCAGCTTATAGAATCCTTAGAAAAAGAAGCACAAACTTTAGCAACTGCCAAAATTCGCCAAATAATGAGCGATGCCGAACTAACTGCCACCAAAGATGCAAAACGTTTGGTGTTGTCCACCATTCAAAGAACTGCCACCGAACACGCTATCGAAAATTGTGTTTCTGTTTTTCATTTGGAAAGCGATGATATTAAAGGAAAAATTATTGGTAGAGAAGGACGAAATATTAGAGCTTTGGAAGCTGCAACAGGCGTAGAAATTATTGTAGATGACACACCAGAAGCCATCACAATTTCAGGTTTTGACCCTGTTCGTAGAGAAATTGCTCGCCTTTCGTTGCATCGTTTGGTAGCCGATGGAAGGGTTCACCCAGCCAGAATTGAGGAAGTAGTTGCCAAAACTACCGAACAATTAGAAGAACAAATTATAGAATTGGGAGAAAGAGCCGTGATAGAATTAGGAATACACGGACTTCATTTGGAGTTGATAAAACTCGTCGGAAAGATGCGTTTTCGTTCTTCTTATGGACAAAATTTATTACAACATTCGAAAGAAGTTACTCGCCTTTGTGCCACTATGGCAACCGAAATGGGCTTAAATGTCAAACTTGCCAAACGAGCAGGGCTTTTACACGATATTGGAAAAGTGTGTACCGAAGACCCCGACAAACCACACGCCATTTTGGGAATGGAACTCGCCAAACGCTACGGCGAACACCCAGAAGTGTGTAATGCCATCGGAGCGCACCACGACGAAATTGAAATGACTTCGATGCTTTCGCCTGTCATTCAAGCTTGTGATGCTATTTCGGGTTCGAGACCGGGAGCAAGGCGTGAAACAATGGAATCATATATCAAACGTTTGCAAGATTTGGAAAATTTGGCTACTTCATATGCAGGTGTCAATAAATGTTATGCCATTCAGGCAGGGCGAGAATTGCGTGTAATGGTAGATTCTGAAAATGTAATGGACGATAAAGCCGATGAAATTGCTTTCAAGATTTCGCAACAAATCCAAACCGAAATGCAATATCCTGGACAGGTAAAAGTTACTGTTATTCGTGAAAAACGAGCTGTACACTATGCTAAATAAATGTCAATTACGGATTACGGATTAAAAATTACAAAAATCAAATTATTGTAATTGAACTATCGTAATCCGTAATTTTTAATTCGTAATTAAATGAAGTTTATAGATTTATTTGCTGGAATTGGTGGTTTTCATTCTATGTATTAGACACCGTTTTGGTCAGCTTTATTCTGAAAAAAATGGAAATTTATTTTTTAAATTAAATTTACAGCTTCGTTTTAGTTGATAGTTGAAATTTATAATTGAATTACCGTAATTCGTATTTTAATCGTAATTCGTAATCTTTAATCCGTAATTTAAAATATGCTTCTCGCTCCTTCTATTCTTGCATCAGATTTTGCCAACCTTCAAAATGAGGTTGAGATGCTCAACAAAAGCCAAGCTGATTGGATTCATATCGATATTATGGACGGTGTTTTTGTTCCTAATATTTCTTTTGGTATTCCTGTTTGTGAAGCGATTGCCAAACACGCTAAAAAGCCTTTAGATGTTCATTTAATGATTGTTAATCCTGAAAAATATGTGGATAATTTTGCTCGTGCAGGTGCAAATACTATTTCTGTGCATATCGAAACCTGTCAGCATTTACACAGAAATTTGCAACAAATTCGTAATTTGGGCTGTAAGGCAGGAATTGCTGTAAATCCTCATACTTCTATTTCTCAATTAGAAAATGTAATTGAAGAAACGGATTTGGTGTGTCTGATGTCTGTCAATCCAGGTTTTGGAGGGCAAAAATTTATCGAACAAACCTACAAAAAAGTAAGTCAGTTAAAGGAATTAATTCTAAAAACAAATTCGAAAGCTCTCATCGAAATTGATGGAGGGGTAAATGCCAATAATGCTAAAAAACTTATCGATGCAGGAGCTGATGTATTGGTAGCTGGTAATTTTGTTTTTTCTTCGCTTGACCCAATGGAAACAATTAGTAGAATAAAATCATTAAGTTAAAATGTTTATCGTTAGGAAAAGGCATGTCTTTTCCTAACGATAAACTTTCTTTTTTTTAGAAAAAACTAATATTTACAATAATTTTGATTATTTTTAATTGAAAGTGAAATTTTTATGCGTATTATTCAACTCATTAAAAAAAGATAGTAAAAACGTTTTTATCTATTTTTGCGTTATAATTTAACCAATTTAATTGTAAATTACACCGTTGCTCGTGTCCTTTGTCCTTGTCGGTATCCCCACCAACGACATAATTAAACTTAAAAAACTATGCTCTTCGACAGATTAAAAAATATTGTACGTTCTACTGCAAATGATTTATTAGAAAAAAATGGACTTTCAGATGAAGAATACACAAAAGCCATTGATGATGAATATGAAAAAGAATTTGGCTCATTAGGGAATGATTCGACTTCTTATTCTAGTAATTTTGATACAGAATATGAATTTACTGCACCAAAAGCAAATCCTAAAGAACGAATTTATTATCATACTTTGGGGCTTGAAGAAGGAGTTTCCTTCGAACAAATCAAGACAGCTTACAAAAAATTGATGAAAGCCTATCACCCAGACCGTCATCAAGCAGACCCCAAAAAACAAAAATGGGCAGTAGAACAATCTCAAAAAGTAAATGAAGCGTATGCTTATTTAGAGAAAAAACTTGGAAAGTCATAATTAGAAATATGATAGTTCTAAGACGTAAATTGATGTAGGTTTGAGTTTTTCAAAAGAAATCAAAAACCATTGCTATTTTTACAATGTTTGTAAAAAGACAAGAAAAAGTTATAAACGAAACACGTTGTTGTAAAAAAATATCAATTTACTATAATCATTTGAGAAGTAATTTTTTTGAAATGAATATCTTTAAGGCACTTGAAATAGATAATCATAATTGTTAATTTGTTATACTGATTGTTTCATAGAAGTAGAAATTAAATAAAGTGCTTATTTTTTTATTAAAATAAATTGCTGATATTCAGCGTGTTACATTCGTAATCTTTAATTCGTAATTGTTCTAATATATGTGGATATTTTTTAAACGCCTTTTCAAAATTGGGAAAACCAAAGCACACGCCAAACTTGATAAAGTAGAAGACCCTGTTGCACTTACCGAACAATCAATAAAAGATTTGAAGCACGACCTTTCTGAAAGTATGAAAAGTCTTGCCGAGATGAAGGCTCTAGCCATTCGTACAAAAAGAGATGTTCAGCAATCACACCGAGCAGCAAACCAATACGAACAACGAGCTATACAGTTTATCACAAAAGGTAAAAAAGGCGATATTACAACTGAAGAAGCTGATAGCTATGCAACCAAAGCATTGGGGCAGAAAAACCAAATTTTGAGAGTTTCTTCTGCAAATGAACAAAATTTGCGTGCCTATGAAAATATGATTCGCAAATTAGAGGTTGATATTCAGAAAATTCGAACACAAATAAATACATGGGAAGGCGAACTCAAAACACTCAAAGTGCGTTCACGCCTTTCTGAAACCAGTCGTCGTCTCAATGAGCGAATGTCTTCAATTAGTAATAATAGTATGAATAATATGCTAGAAGACATGAAAACAAAAGTAGAAGAACAGGAAGCTCTTGCACAATCGTATGAAGATATTGCTAACACAAATGATAGTGTTGATGATGAAGTAGAAAAAGCCTTAGGAAAAGATATTCCAACATTAGATTTGCCTTCTCCACAAGATGCCTTGGTGCAGTTAAAAGCCAAAATGAAAGCACTACCCAAAACGACAGATGAGCTTATAGAAGAAGCCGAACAAACAACTAAAAGAATAGATTCTTACCCTGATGATTTGGAAAAAAGTGCAAATAAAAAGAAAAATATTACTTTTAATAAAGTAGAAAAAAGTACGCCTCCAAAACGTCCACGTTTACGTATCAGAAGAGATAATCTTGATGAATAAAATAGTTTCGGCAATTAAATTTATGAAAAATAAAACTAAATTATATCTATTTCAATTATGAAAAAAGTATTTTTATTTCGTCATGCACAAACAGAAGGGTATAGCCTTTCTAATCCAGACTCAAAACGAAAACTTACAGAAAGAGGCGTGCGAGATGCAATGAAAATAGGACAGCTCCTGCATCAAGAAAATATTGAAGCAGACAAAATAATTACGAGCATTGCCATCAGAGCGCAAAATACGGCTCGTCTTATTGCAAATGGAATCAAATATCCAGTTTCTAAAATTCAGATAGAAGAAGATTTGTATCAATGTTCGGAAAGAGATTTATTGCAGTTTATTAATCAAATTGATGATAATTCTGTCAATAATTTATTTTTAATTAATCATAACCCTGCTGTTTCTGCATTAGTTTATTTGTTATCAGAAAAAAACTATGGTTTTCTTAGTCCTTGTAGTTTGGTTGTTTTTTCTTTTGATGTAAATGATTGGTCAGAAATAATACAAGGAAGTGGAAAAGTAATAGAAATGCGTATTCCAGAAAATAGCTTTGTTACAAATTAATCAAACATAATTCGTTTAGCAATACTTCTTCCTAGCGTAATTTCATCAGTGTATTCAAGTTCACTTCCAATAGGTACTCCACGGGCAATTCCACTGACTTTTATTCCTTGTTTGCGAAGTTTTTTGGTAAGATAAAAAGCTGTTGTATCGCCTTCCATCGTAGCATTGAGAGCCAAAATGACTTCTTTTACTTCTCCATTTTGAGTGCGTTCTAATAAAGAATCAATATTCAAATCTGATGGACTAATTCCTTCAATCGGCGAAATTACACCTCCCAAAACGTGATATAAGCCGTTGTATTGTGCTGTATTTTCTATTGCCAGCAAATCAGGAACTTCTTCAATTACACAAATTAAACCTTCATCTCTCTTTGGGCTTTTACAAATATTACAAATATTTGTATCCGAAATGGTATGACATTTTTTGCAATAGACAGTTTTTTCTCTAAGAGCAATTAATGATTTTGTGAGTTCTTCAACATCTTGTATTTCTTGGTTAAGTAGATGAAGAGCCAAACGTAAAGCCGATTTTTTGCCAATACCGGGCAAACGAGAAATTTCGTTTACGGCATTTTCTACTAATTTGGAAGGATAATTCATTTTAATCAGTTATCAGTAAACAATTACCAGTAATCAGTTTTGATAGTTTGGTAAATGCAAAATTAAAAAATCTTTTTATGCTAAAATAGTTTACAAAATTACAAAAAATAGAATAGTTAAAATAAAATCTATCATTCAAAAAAACAAATTCATCGAAAAGAACTATCAAAAACAATTTCTAGCTTGAATTTAGACAAACATTATCAAAAGAAAAGCAGTTTGAATAGAGAATAAAACTACATTTTTTTATCTAAAATAGTAAATGACCTACGACATAATTTTTACAGGAGGAGGAGCGGCAGCCTTAATCTTGCTTTACAAAATGACAAAAGAGCCAGCATTATCTCAAAAAAAAATTTTGGTTATTGATAAGGAAAAAAAAGACACAAATAATCGCTCGTGGTCTTTTTGGACAGACAAAAAAACTGATTTTGATATTTTGGTATATAGAGAGTGGCAAAAAGTACGTTTTATTGCGCCAAAAATTGATAAAACTGATACACTAAATTCATTAAAATATAAAATGATTCGTGGAATTGATTTTTATAATTTTATTAATGCTAAATTATCTGAATTCGAAAATATTGAATTTTTGCAAGCTGAAGTAAGTCAAGTAATATCAATTTCGAATATAAAAGCAGAGGTAAGGCTGACAGAAGAGTTCGAAAATAAAATATTTTCTACTGAATATGTTTTTGATTCTCGTTTTCTAAAACAAGATATTCCTCCAAAAAGTAATCATTATCATTCTTTATTACAACATTTTTTTGGCTATGTAATCCAAACCGATGAGCCTATTTTTGACAGCCAAACTGTACAGCTTTTTGATATGCGTTTGCCACAACGAAATGCAGTAGAATTTGTCTATATTTTGCCCTTTTCGCCTACCAAAGCATTGGTTGAATATACTCTTTTTTCTGGTCAGCTTTTAGAAAATAAAGAAGTGTATAAAAATCGCTTAGAAAAATATATAACTACGCAAATCAAAGTAGATGACTTTAAGATTTTGGAAGAAGAATATGGCATAATTCCGATGACAGATTTTAAATTTGAGCAGCCAAAATCAAAGAATATAATCAATTTGGGAACAAAAGCAGGAAGAGCCAAACCAAGCACGGGGTATGCTTTTTTGAGAATGTATAGAGATGCAGAAAATAGAATAAATGCGTGGAAAACCACAGGAAAACCACATTATGAAGGGCAGTTTGATAAGCAGTTTGAAACGTATGATAAAATGATTTTGAATATAATGGAGCGTAATCCAGAAGAAATTCAAGATATTTTTACCCAAATGTTTCGAAATAATTCTATTGAAAGAATTTTATTTTTCTTAGATGAACAAACCAATTTTCTGACAGATTTAAAAATTATGATTTCTGTTCCCCCTGTGCCTTTTCTGACTTCTATCAAAAATTTGATTACAAGAAAAAAAGAGTAAAAACAGAACTGGGAACGATAAATTAATAAGCTGTATTTTGTAACTAATTTTACTTCTTTATTGATTCTATCAATTCGGCTTCTATATCCCAATCTTTAGCTAATTTTATCATTGCCATGGCTTCCATTTCAGAAATATACCCTTTTGTCATATTTGCATTCCAAACTTTAGACAAATACTCTAATCGTTTTGGTTTTTCTAAGACTAGCATTGTGGGTTGTAAAATTTCTCTAGCACGCTCAAAGGCATTATAATAATCCTCGCCAATAAACTCATTTGCCCATGCGAGTTCTTGATGTGCGTTGAGCGCATCTGCTGTTTCTTGCAAAATTTTCTTTTCATCTTCATCAAGTCCGTGATAATGAAAAATCACGCATTTGAGTAAAATATATGCCTTTTTTTCTTGACTTGTCATGTTTGGGAAAATGTTATCCTCAAATAAAATGGAAAAAATGATTTGAAATAGTTTGTATATTATTTTAGTTGTTTTAAGTGAGTTGATGTATTGTCATTTTGCGTTACCAAAATATCAATCCATTAAATAACTTAAAAATAAAATACTCTATCATTTCAAAAATACAAAAAAAGATGTAACTCTCCATATACTATTTCACTAAATGATAAGAAATTACATAAAATTTCGATAAACCAATAATTTGAAGCTATTAGTGATTATTTATTTTATTTTTATTCTGAAATATTATTTTCTTCTTCTTTCATTTTTTTATAGGATTTCCAAGAAAGAAAAGCATTAAAAAGACCAGCCAATAAAAGGACTTGCCAATAATCATTTGGAGGTTTGAAAAATAAATACCCCAAGCCGATAGCAATAAGTGCATTGGCAGCCAAAAAAGTAAGGTAATAGGTTAATCGCATAAATTTGTAATCAATATTATAAAAAACTATTTTTTATTTTCTTGTGTGTTTATTTTTTGTTTTAAGGCATCATTTGTAGTATCTAACAAAGAAGCCTTTTTCCATTGTAGAAGTGCCTCATTTTTTTTCCCTAATTTTAAAAGAACATCGCCATAATGCTCAATAATGGTTGCGCTTTGTGTGTTTTGAGCAGCTAGAGATAAATATTTTTCAGCTTCTTTGTATTCTTTTTTGACAAACAAAATCCAGCCATAGGTATCCAAATAGGTAGGGTTGTTAGGATAAATTTTGACAAGCCTTGCTCCTAGTTCGGCTGCACGTTCCATTTTTTCTTCTCTCAAAGATAAATAATAAGAGTAATTATTGAGTGCATGAGCATTATTTGGATTTTGTTTTAATGCTGCTTCATAAGCTGTATCTGCTTTTTTATAATCTTTATTTTTATAATAAATATCTCCTAATTGAGATTCAAATTGGCTTTTTAATGCAGGGTTATTATAAACCATTTTTTTTCCTTGTTCTAAAGAAGAAATTGCTTGTTTGGCTTTCGAATCAGACATATAAGCAATACCATTTAAAAACCATAAATTAGGTTGATTTGGAAAATACTCTAAGGCATCTTCACTTATAGAAATGGCATATTGATAATTTTTGGACTCTAAGGCAAGTTGAGTTGTGCGCTCCCAAAGGGAATAATTATTGGGGTCTATTTTGAGTGCATTTTTGTATGATTCAAATGCTTCTGTATATTTTTTTTGTTTTAATAGAAAATCTCCCAAAACACCAAAAGCAGAAGATTCTTGAGAATGAATTTTTGTGAGTGTTTGGGCAAGCTGTGTAATCATATCAGTCATTTCACTTCCTTTTTCTGTATTTGAGGTTGTACTTTGATAGACTCCCATCAACAAATTTAGTTTTGAATCTAAAGAAATTTCTTTTGACTGAAATGCTTTTTTAAGGCTTTCAATTTCTCTTTCTGGTTTTTCTTGATTGTGATAAATTTGAGCCAACATCAAATGAATTTGTGTAGGAAAATCTTCTTTCTTTTGTGTAATCTCATTCAAAATAATCTCAGCATCGGCATAACGTTTTTGATTTATTAATAATTCTGCTTGAGCCAACTGAAAATCAATCACATCAGGAAATTCAAGCATTAGTTTTTTGCCCTCATTAATGGCTGCCTCTGTATCTTGCATTTGTAAATACAGAATTTGTTTCTGACGAATGGTATTCTGATTCAATCCCAATTCTTCTTCCATTTTATCATAAACCTGAACAGCTCTTTTGTATTCATTCATTTCAATATAAAGAGCTGCCAAACTAAGGTAGGTAATTTGGTCGCCTCCTATTTTTGAAAGAATTTTTTTATACGTTTTTTCGGCTGCATCAAGCATTCTCATATCCAACTGTACATTGGCAAGATGTGAAAGGAAATAGAAATTTTCATCTTCCATTTTTTCAGCTTTCATAGCATACATGAGCGCATCTTGCAAATTATTTATTCTATAATAACAAAGTGAAATCTGATAATGTGCTGTTGGGTTTTGAGCATTATATTTTAAAGATTCTTCAAAGTAAGGAATTGCTCTTTTATATTCTTCCTTAATAAATTCTTTCATTCCTTCAAAAAATGCCTGTTCTGCCAACAACTCATTACTTACCTGCCCATCAATAGGCTCTTTCTGAATTGTTTCTTTTTGGTCTTTTTTTCTGTCTTTTTTGTTTCGGCGTTGTGCCTCTGCATTAGAAAAACAACTCACTAAGACACAAAAAAATAACCACATTGTTAGTTTTTTGATGAAATGATAATTTATAAATTGTATATTATTTTTCATATTCTTATTGAGTGTGTTTAGTATTTTTTTGATTTACAGGGATTTTAACTCTGTAAAAATAATCGTGATAACGTTTATTAATTTACAAAAATAGTATCAATTTTTTATAAAAAAGAAAAGCATAGTTTCTTATACAAAATTATATAAACGAAACTATGCCACAAATACTAATTTTAATTTACTTTAATAAAATGGAGTAAAATATCTTATTTTTTTACCTCCGAATAATCTCCCAGACTAATATTTTCAGCCTTGCCATTATATTTTACAAAATTACCGAGCATTGTGTCTTTTAAAAGAGCATTTTGAACAAGTGTATCTGACTGAATAACAGAGTTTTGTATTCTGCTGTTATGAATGTGGGTATTTTTTCCGATAGAAACATGAGGACCTACTACGCTGTTTTTCAAATGCACTCCTTCTGCTAAGAATACAGGTTCGATAACCACAGAGTTTTCGATATTAGATTTTTCAGAGATTAGAGTTTCTGTTTTTCGGTCTGTTAGATATTCCAAATAACGCTGATTTGTAAAAACTACGGCATCTTTATTTCCACAGTCTAGCCATTCTTCTACTTGCCCCGTTCGGAATTTTGTTCCTTTTTGGCGCATATTTTCTAGTGCCGTCGTGAGCTGATATTCGCCTTTGTCTTTGATTTCATTATCGATGACATACTGCAATTCGGAGCGCAAATACTCGCCATCTCTGAAATAATAAATTCCAATAATTGCCAAATCAGAAACAAATTCTTTTGGTTTTTCGACAAAATTATTAATTACGTCATTTTTGTCTAATTGAACCACTCCATAGGCTGATGGGTCGGCTACTTTTTGCACCCAAATAACGCCATCATGTTCTGTATTTATTGAAAAATCTGCCTTAAAAAGTGTGTCAGCAAAAGCCACAATTACATTTCCTTCTAAAGATTCTTTTGCACACATAATTGCGTGAGCTGTTCCCAAAGGCTTATCTTGATGATAAATTTTGCCTTTTGAGCCTGCATTTTCGGCTACTTTCAGAAGTTCTTTTTCTGCTTCTTCTCCAAAATCTCCAAAATCTCCAATAATAAAGGCGATTTCTTCAATTTTTTCTTTTGAGCTACGAGCCAAATCTTCCACCAAACGCTCAACAATCGGCTTTCCCACCACAGGAACTAAAGGTTTGGGAACAGTAAGCGTATGAGGGCGAAGGCGAGAACCACGTCCTGCCATTGGAATTATTATTTTCAATTTATTTTATGTTTATGTTGTTTTGAATTTTTTATTAAACACCGAGTTACAGAGTACGCAGAGAATAAAAATACATTTTGAATAAAATAGCTAAAAAAGGATAAGATATTCAAAATGAAATTAACTGATTACTGGTAACTGATTACTGGTAACTGATTACTGGTAACTGATTACTGATTACTGGTAACTGACTACTTCCCTGTGCTTCCATAACCACCACTTCCTCTATCTGTTTGAGAAAGTTCTTCAATCGTTTGTACTTCTTGCCAGTTTACTCTTTCATGTTTTGTGACAATCATTTGAGCAATACGTTCTCCCTTTTGCACAACAAATTTTTCTTTAGAAAGATTGACCAACAAAATTTTGATTTCTCCTCTATAATCTGCGTCAATCGTTCCGGGAGAATTGACAATAGAAACGCCATGTTTGAAAGCCAGCCCACTACGGGGACGAATTTGAGCCTCAAAGCCCAAAGGCAATTCTATATGAATACCTGTCGGAATAAGCTGCCTATCCAAAGAGTTTAATTCGATAGGAGTTTCTATATTTGCATATAAATCCATTCCTGCGCTGCCTTTTGTTTGATAAAAAGGTAAAGGATTTAAAGAATTATTTACTATCTTGATTTGAAGTTTTTTGTCTATAATTGTATTCAAAGTAAAATTTGAGTATTTTTTAAAAATTAAAAGCTAAATTTAAGAAAAATCAAGTTAGAAATAAAAAATAGAAACAAAAACTAATATTTTTGATACTTTTTTCTCACTCTAAACAGTGAACCACATTTAATTTATTCCCCTTTCAAAAACTATGGACAAAACAACTAACTTATCCAATCTAATGGTTATCGATATCGAAACAGTGGCTTCTCATGCTACTTTCGAAGAGCTTCCAGAAGATTTAAAACCTCTTTGGGAGAAAAAAGCAGCACGCATTTCTCCAGATAATACACCAAAAGAAGCCTTTGAAGAAAAAGCAGGGATTTATGCCGAATTTGGAAAAATAGTTGTGATTGGAATTGGTTTTTTTACCTTACAAAAAAATGAAGACGGAAAAGAAGCAGAATATATCTTTAGAGTAAAATCCTTAGCCTCTGATAACGAAAAAGAATTGTTAGAAGACTTTATAAAAGTAGTAGAAAAATTTGGAAAAAAATTGCAGCTTATAGGACACAATGGAAAGGAATTTGACTTTCCGTATTTGTGCCGTCGAATGCTAATCAATGGGCTTGATTTGCCTTATACCTTAGATATTTCGGGTAAGAAACCTTGGGAAATAAATCACATTGATACCATGCACATGTGGAAATTTGGCGACTACAAAAACTTCACTTCTCTCTCTCTTTTGGCTGCCGTTTTCGGACTTGCGACCAGTAAAGATGATATTGATGGAAGCGAAGTAAATGGCGTTTATTACAAAGAAAATGACCTAAGTAGAATTGCTGTTTATTGTACAAAAGACGTAATTTTGACAGGACAATTATTTTTGAGAATGCAGAATTTGCCGATTATTAAAGAAGAAAATATTATTGTGGTGGAATAAGTTTATTATTAGAATTAAAAAAACATATTACTCAAAAAATAAAAAAATGTCTAAATATAATCTACCATTTATATCAGATGAGAATTTGTACCAACATGTATTAGAAACTGTTGAAAATGAAGTATTAAGACAACTTGACAAAACCAATTCAAATCTTATCGGTTATTTTCATCAAAATATTTTTAAGTATTTTTCAGATGATTGGAATGTTCCAAAACAAGGATATGATATTGAAAATCTAAAAGAAAAAATATTTGTAGAAATGAAGAATAAACATAATACTATGAACTCTTCATCAAGCGCAAAAACATACATGAGATTTCAAAATACAATCATAAGAGATAACAATGCAAAATGTTTTTTAGTAGAGATTATAGCAAAAAAAAGTCAAGACATTCCTTGGGTTGTAACCTTAGATAAGGTAAAACAACCATCAAATGAAAGTATTAGAAGGGTTTCGATTGATAAATTTTATGAGATTGTAACTAAAGACAAATTGGCTTTTCAAAAATTATGCTTGACCCTACCAACTGTAATAAAAGATGTTGTAAATAATGGAAAAACACGAAATAAGAAAAATACTGTTTTTGCAGAGTTAGATATGTTGTCATCTGACTTGCTTACAAGTATCTATTTGCTTTCGTTCAAAAAATATGAAGGATTCAATAATTTTAAATTTTAAGTTATGGAGTTAATAAATGAATATGAGGTAAGTAACCTTTTAGATGTCCCATTGCATCGCCTAAACACGTGGGCAAAAAATGGCAAACTTATCCCTTTAGAAATAAATGGAGTAAAAAAATATAGCAAAGAAAGTTTATTAAAATTTGATATTGCAAATGAGGTTTTTGATTCTAAATGGAATGAATTTGTTCAAACAAAACCAAAAAAGGAATATACTTCAATAGAATTATTTGCAGGTGCTGGTGGAATGGCTTTGGGAATGGAAAAAGCAGGAATTGAACATGTTCTATTAAATGAAATTGAAAAAAATGCTTGTAATACCTTGAGGTTTAATCGTCCAAAATGGAATGTTTTGGAAGGTAATATTCAGAATATAGATTTTTCAGAATTTAAAAATAAAGTTGATATTGTAACAGGTGGGTTTCCCTGTCAAGCATTTTCAAGTGCAGGAAAAAAACTAGGCTTTGAAGATACTAGAGGAACTCTTTTTTTTGATTTTGCAAGATGTATTACAGAAGTTAGACCAAAAATTTTTGTTGGAGAAAATGTAAAAGGGTTATTAA
Source organism: uncultured Cytophagales bacterium (assembly GCA_937136415.1). Classification (GTDB taxonomy): domain Bacteria; phylum Bacteroidota; class Bacteroidia; order Cytophagales; family Bernardetiaceae; genus Bernardetia. The sequence continues at coordinate 14,235 of CAKZOK010000012.1, forward strand.
ATCACGATAAAGGAAAAACATTAGAAGTAATCAAACAAGCTGTCAAAGATATTGGATATACATTGATTGAACCTACTGTTTTGAAGGCAATGTATTATAAAGTTCCTCAAAAAAGAGAGCGATTAATACTTGTTGGAATAAGAAATGATTTGGCTAAACATGTTTCAAAATTTAGATTTCCTGAAAAATATCATAGAGTACTAACCGTTTCAGATGCTTTTAAAAAGGGAGAATTATTTGAAAATGATGTTCCGAAAGGCTTGGGAGTTGAGTATCCAAAACGCAAAAAAGAAATAATGGAGCAAGTCCCAGAAGGTGGGTATTGGAGAGATTTATCAGACAAACTTCAAAGAGAATATATGGCTGGTAGTTATTTTTTAGGTGGTGGAAAAACGGGGTTAGCAAGAAGATTATCAATGAAAACACCCTCATTAACTATTGTTTGCTCGCCTGCTATGAAACAAACCGAACGCTGCCACCCCATAGAAACCAGACCTTTGACAGTCAGAGAAAGTGCAAGAATCCAAACTTTTCCAGATAATTGGGAATTTCAAGGGGCAAAAGGACAACAATATAAGCAAATAGGAAACGCTGTTCCTGTAAACTTGGCTTATGCTCTGGGGGTGAGTTTGGTTGATTTTCTGAATAAAATTGAATATTAGTATTTTGTATTTGCTCGTGTCCCCACGAGCGACCATAGACCAACTAAATCCTTAACTTAATGACATTGCTTACTACGCTAAAACACCAACAAAGGCTGGGTTATTTTTCCTTAAAATTGGGTTTGTAAACCCAATTCTAAGGAGAAATGTCTATTCTTAAACAACTTCAATGAAACATAGGTTTCTTGAATCTCAAAATCCAAAAAAGAATGTAATTTTTTTGCTAAATCAATCTCTCAAAAAAAACTGTTTTTACCCCAAAAATCATTTAAAAAACGATTTTTACCCTTCAAAAAGTAATTTTACCCTCATTAGAATAAAATAAACTATTTTTACCCTAGAACAACAAATTTACTCTAATGAACGAAAAATAAATAGCAAAAATGACTTCAAAAAAACAACACTGGGAAACTGTTTATCAAAACAAAACACCACAAGAAGTAAGCTGGACACAAACCAAACCTCAAACTTCACTTGATTTTATTGCTTCTTTTAATTTAGAAAAGAATGCTAAAATTATTGATGTTGGTGGAGGCGAAAGTCTGCTTGTAGATTTTTTATTGGAAGATGGTTTTACTGATATTACCGTGCTAGACATTTCTTCAATCGCCTTAGAAAAAGCAAAAAAACGAGTAGAGAAAAAATTTGAAAATAAAGCACATTTTGTAACTTGGATAGTGAGCGATATTACGGAGTTTAAGCCCAAAACAAGTTTTGACCTGTGGCACGATAGAGCGACTTTTCATTTCTTGACCCAACAAAATGATATTTCAAAGTATAAAAATATAATAGCAAAACATGTAAATCAATATTTAGTCATTGCTACTTTTTCGAAAGAAGGAGCTAAAAAATGTAGTGGTTTAGAGGTTTCTCAATACGATAAGGAAAACCTAAATTTTGATAATTTTAAGAAAATATCTTCTTTGCAAGAAGACCACATTACACCTTTTGATGCAATACAAAATTTCTTGTTTTGTGGGTTTGGTAAAATATAATTTTGGGAAATTATATTTTTTTAGATTAAAATGAGTAGATTTAAAAATTATTTTACTTTTTTAATAAACACAAACCAAACATACTCATTTTATGCCTACTACCAATTCTGAAAAAAAAATAAATAATTTTATAGAATCTGTTAAAGCAAAACAAGCTCACGAAGATGAATTTTTACAGGCCGTTGAAGAAGTAGCCGAATTTATTATTCCTTTTATTGAAGCAAATCCAAAGTACAAAAAAGCCAAGTTATTGGAACGAATGGTTGAGCCTGAAAGAGCCATATTGTTTCGTGTTTCGTGGTTAGATGATAAAAATGAAATTCAGACAAATAAAGGTTTTCGTGTTCAATTCAATTCTACTTTAGGAGCTTATAAAGGTGGTCTGCGTTTTCATCCCAGTGTAAATTTGTCTATTTTAAAGTTTTTAGGATTCGAACAGGTTTTCAAAAATGCTTTGACAGGGCTTAATTTGGGAGGTGGAAAAGGAGGAGCTGACTTTGACCCAAAAGGAAAAAGTGATGCCGAAGTAATGCGATTTTGTCAGAGTTTTATGACTGAATTATCTAAGCATATTGGAGCAAATACCGATATTCCTGCTGGCGATATTGGGGTCGGTGCTAGAGAAATTGGCTATATGTTTGGGCAATACAAACGACTAAGAAACGAATTTACAGGAACTCTAACAGGAAAAGGAATAGAATGGGGTGGCTCTCTTTTACGCACAGAAGCAACAGGCTACGGACTTCTTTATTTTGTAAAAGAAATGATGGAACACAAAGGAGATTCTTTGAAAAATAAGGTCGTTGTTATTTCTGGCTCTGGAAATGTCGCTCAATATGCTTGTGAAAAAGCAATAGAAATGGGAGCAAAAGTAGTATCTTTTTCAGATTCAGATGGATATATCTATGATGAAAAAGGAATATCAATAGAAAAATTAGAATTTGTAAAAGAACTCAAAAACGAAAAAAGAGGAAGAATAAAAGAATACACAAAAAAATATCCATCAACCAAATTTTATAAAGGAAAACGCCCTTGGGACATAAAATGTGATGTTGCTTTGCCTTGTGCCACTCAAAACGAATTAGAAGAAAAAGGGGCAAAAATGCTTGTCAAAAATGGCTGTAAATTGATAGCAGAAGGAGCAAATATGCCAACTACTTCGGAGGCTATTGATATTTTTGCCAAAAACAATATCTTGTATGCCCCTGGTAAGGCTTCAAATGCTGGTGGTGTGGCTACCTCTGGATTAGAAATGACTCAAAACTCACTTCGTTTGTCGTGGACAAAAGAAAAAGTAGATGAGGAATTAAAAACAATTATGAAGAAAATTCATACTCAATGTGTAGAATATGGAAAAGAAGGAAAGAAAAAAGAAAAAATAGTAAATTACCTCAAAGGAGCTAATATTGCTGGTTTTGTTCGTGTAGCTGATGCTATGATAGCGCAAGGTGTGGTTTAGATTTGTTTGAATTATCTTCAATTAAATGTCGTTGTTGGTGTTTTAGCATAGCGACACCAACAACTAAATAAACAGCATAGAGGCTTAATTTATTAAGCCAAAAACTACATAACCCATTTTTTAATTAAAAATTAATCGGACATTTTACCTCTTCTCTGCCTCTAGCCGAACGCCTCAAATCATATTTTGGCATATAAACAAGGCTAATTTCATAGCTTCCACCTACATCAACCAACGAACCTAAAGCAAAATCATAACTTACTCCAAATTGCCAATTTTCTACTTTTACACCACTTACCAAAGCAAGTGCAGATGAAGGCAAACTCTGCGTTCCACTACGAGTGGGCAAACCACGATACCAAGCTCCTGCATACAAAAAATCCCATTCCCAATTTAGTCCTATATCAGTTTGTAAAAAAGGATTTTGGTACTGGACAACTGCCGAAGGAACAAGAGTATGCTCATCATTTAAAGCAATTCGATAGCCTGCTTGTGCCGTAATTCGAATAGGAATTTGGTCTTTAATATTCGAAACCGAAACATCAGGTTGTAAGAGATGATAAGCTCCCAAACCAACCCAAATTTTGGAATTATATGCAACAAAACCAGTTCCAAAATCAGGATAACGAACCGTTTGATTTCCAAACTCTTCTGCTGTTGTATTTCCACTAAGCATGGCATCTTCAAAACGCAAACCGTCCATTCCTTGACTGCGTTGCCCATAACTAAGTTGTCCAGCCATAGAAAGCTGCCAATCATTTGCAAACTGAACTTTATAAGAATAAATAGCTGCCACCTCCAAATTATTTGCTTTCAAAGAACCAACTCTATCTTGTTTTATCCAGCCTCCTAAAGCTCCTCTTCCTGTTCCTAAGTTATAATCAAAACCTCCAAAAAAAGATTGAATCCCACCACCAACACCATACCATTGTTGGCGATACAAAACCGATGCCCTCCATTGTGGAACTGTTCCTGCCCAAGCTGGATTAACAGTCATGGGCGCACTCCAAAATTGCGTAAAACGACTATCTTGCGCCAAAACAGAAGTAGAAAATGTATAAAAAAAAGAAATTACCCCAAAACAAAGAACGCAGTTTATCAATTTTATTTTACTCATTTTAAAATTTAATAGTATCGTAACCGATATTTTATTCATAGATTTATAAAAAGAACGTTCAAATTCTTATTTTATTCACAAATTTATTGATTTCTAATTATATTTTATCAATATTCTCTCTATTCCAAAACTGTATATCGTTTTGCTTGGTATATAGTGGCATTTGATTTTTATTTCTGAAATCTAACTTCTGACTTTATTTTCTCAAATGACAAAAAACTCATTTTTTACTCAAAAAATCATTAATTGGTATCCTCAAAACAAACGAGATTTGCCGTGGCGTGATACTCAAAATCCATATAAAATATGGCTTTCCGAAATCATTCTTCAACAAACAAGAGTAGTACAAGGAATGCCTTATTATGAAAAATTTATCAAAACATTTCCTACCGTGCAAGAGCTGGCAACAGCAGATGAACAAACAGTTTTACGGCTTTGGCAAGGCTTAGGTTATTATTCAAGAGCAAGAAATTTGCATGCAGCAGCCAAATATATTTCAGAAGAGCTAAATGGAATCTTTCCAACTAATTATATCGAAATAAAAAAATTAAAAGGAGTAGGAGATTATACGGCTGCAGCTATTTCTTCTTTTGCTTTCGATGAAATCCAAGCTGTTGTTGATGGAAATGTATATCGGGTATTGGCTCGTTTTTTTGGAATAGAAAAAGATATTACGGTAGCCAAAAATCAAAAAGAATTTAGAGAAATAGCGCAAAAATTGATTTCTAAAAAAGAGCCTGCCATTTATAATCAAGCCATTATGGAATTTGGTGCATTGCAATGTGTTCCCAAAAAGCCAAAGTGTCAAACCTGTCCTTTACAAAAAAAATGTATTGCTTTTGATAAAAATTTAATAGAAAAACTTCCCCTAAAAGGAAAAAAAACGATTGTAAAAGACCGTTTTATGCACTATTTTGTTTTTACAAAAGTAGAAAATAATGAAAAAAAAGTACTAATAAAACAACGAAAAAAAGGAGATATTTGGCAAGGTCTGAATGATTTTTTTGTAATAGAATTTATGAATAAAGACAAGAAAAAATTTGAACCAATAAAAGAGCTTAAAAACTATCTGAAAGATAATAATTTTGAAATAGTTAGTGATAAAATCAAACTCAAATCAGTACATGAATCTATCATTTTCAAACACCAACTTTCACACCGAACATTGTATGCAAAATTTTATACCATCGAAATAAATGATACAAAAGAAGAAAATGAACTTTGGAAAAAATTAAAGAAAAACTATAATTTAGAAGAAATAAATTGGCAAAATTTGGATAAAATCCCAAAACCTGTGCTTATTAGCAAATATCTTGATTATTTGGGGGCGCATCTTTTCTAAGTATATTATTTTTTTGTATTTTTACGTTACTATTTCAAACAACGTTTTTAAAGGGCGAAAGTAAATCAAACTAATTTTTTACATTCAATTTTATTAAAGCAATCATAAAATTATGGCAGGAGTAAATAAAGTAATCTTATTAGGAAACCTTGGGCAAGACCCAGAAGTTCGTACCTTAGAAAACGGAACTAAAGTAGCCACCATTTCTATCGCAACTAGCGAAAATTTTAAAGACCAATCAGGAGAATGGCAAGAAAGAACGGAATGGCATCGTATCGTTTTATGGCGTTGGCATGCTGAAAAAGCAGAAAAACTCAAAAAAGGCGACAAAATTTATATCGAAGGAAAATTAGCGACTCGTTCTTGGGAACAAGATGGAGTCAAAAAATATGTTACAGAAGTAGTAGCAAATGACCTACAATTTACTGCCAAAATGGGAGATGGAAATTATAGTGGTGGTGTTCCGATGCCAACACAAGACCCATACAGTGGAAATACAAATACTTCTACGGCTGCTTCAAATGCAACTTCAACGACTTCAAATACAGAGGTTGCAAGTGATTTGAGTAGTTCTACTAGTTCTGATAACCCTGAAGATGACCTTCCTTTCTAAATCTAAAACTTAATTTTTACGACATTGAACGAGAGCGACAGTTTTGGTTGGAATCTTACAAGTAATTTAGACAATCTTCAGAGTTTAGATGTTCTTTTGCAAATTAATAGCATACAGGCTTCTAGTTTGGCAATCTATGCCTTCGAACTCTTTATCATACTTATTTTATTGCTGCTTTCGGGGCTTATTTCAGGCTCGGAAGTGGCGTTTTTTTCTCTTACAACACAACAAATTGAAGAGTGTAAAGAAAGTAATAAATTGGTAGATAAAAAATTATTACAACTTTTAGGTAAGCAAAAATTACTTTTAGCAACCATTTTATTACTCAATAATTTGATAAATATTGCTATTGTAATAGGTTCGACTTACATGATGTGGCAAATTTTTGGGCGTGAAGAAGAAGGCGTTGTAGTTGTTGTTTTGACTGCAATTATTACAGCAGCTATCGTGTTTTTTGGAGAAGTTGTTCCTAAGGTAATTGCTCGTCAGCGTTCTCTTTTGTTTTCTAGGAGTGTTGCTCGTCCGATGGCTTTTGCAATTATTATTTTTCAGCCTGCTGCTTGGATACTTGCTTTTATGGGCGAACAATTAGAAAAAAGTGTCAAAAAAGGACAAAATCAAACGCCTGTTTCGGTAGAGCAGCTCAACAAAGCACTAGAGCTTACCACCAATAATGAAGTAGCCAAAGAAGCAAGGCAAATTTTGAGAGGTGTAATTAATTTTGGGCAAATAAATGCAAAACAAATTATGACTTCTCGCACAGAAATTACTGCCATAGAATATGCAACTCCTTATCACATACTTTTGGAAACAATAAAAGAAAGTGGTTACTCAAGAATCCCAATTTATAAAGAAAAAGTAGATGATATTGTGGGCTTGTTGTATGCAAAAGATTTGTTGGCATACTTGAAAAAAGAAAGTGATTTTGAATGGCAAAGCCTTATCAGAGAAAATGTTTTTTATGTGCCTGAAACAAAAAAAACAGACGACCTTTTTCAAGATTTTCAGACCAAACATATTCACATGGCAATCGTGGTAGATGAGTATGGAGGTACTTCTGGGCTTGTTACTTTAGAAGACGTAATTGAGGAAATTGTAGGAGAAATAAATGATGAATTTGATGATGATGATGAAAAATTATTTGTCAGAACAGCAGAAGATGAATATATTTTTGAAGGAAAAACTCTGTTAAGCGATTTTGTAAAAGAATTTGAATTGCATGCAAGTCATTTTGATACAGTAAAAGGCGAAAGTGAATCTATTGGTGGGCTTATGTTAGAACTCTTTTCCAAAATGCCCATACGAGGAGAAAGTAAAGAATTTGTTCCCTTCGAATTTATTATAGAATCGGCTGACAGAAAAAGAGTAAAGAAAGTAAAAGTCCGAATCTTACAACGAGAAGACCAAAAAGAAGAAGATTAAATGCCCTCAAATGTGCTAAGGAGTTTGGTAAAATTAAACGTACTAAATCTTATATTTTAAATTGGTCTGTATCAAGAGGCTGACCATTTTAAAATTTTAGAAAGACTAATTAGATTTAGTCTTCTCTTGAAGGAAATTGAGCCTTTTTTAATAAATTCCCTACTTCAGACAAAACAGTTAATCTACCTCCATAAGTTTCTTCCAAAAGAGGTTTTGTAAGTGTTGTTTTGGTTTTGCCACTTGCTACCAATCGCATATTCAAAAGTACTACCCAGTCAAAATATTCGGCTGCTGATTGCAAATCATGATGTACCACAATAACTGTTTTTCCTGCTACTCTCATTTCTCTCAACAGCGTAATAATGGCTGACTCTGTGGCTGCATCAACTCCCACAAAAGGCTCGTCCATCAAATACAAATCGGCTTCTTGTGCCAAAGCTCTTGCCAAAAAAACACGTTGTTGCTGCCCTCCCGAAAGTTGTGAAATCTGACGAGAAGCAAAGGCACTCATTCCGACTTGCTCCAAAGATTGTAAAGCTATTTTTTTATCTTTTTTGGAAGGGCGACGCATCAACCCCATCTTTCCATATCGCCCCATCAAAACAACCTCAAAAACAGAAATCGGAAAATCCCAATCAACAGATTCTCTTTGAGGAACATAACTAATCTTATCTCTAACTTTATTAAGGTTTTTGTCCATTAATTTTACATAACCACTACTCAACGGCAAAAGTCCCATGACAGCTTTTATAAGTGTCGATTTGCCTGCTCCATTAGGGCCAATTATCCCTACCAAAGAACCTTTAGGAATAGACAAATCAATGTCCCAAAGAACAGGCTTGCGCTCATAACTAACAGTAAGATTATGGATTTCTAAAACAGGGTTTTCTACTTGTGTTATCAATTTTTTGAGTGATTAGTGATTAATGAAGTTATTGTCAAATTGTGTGGTTTATGTACTTTTATTTCTATCCTACAACTCTTAATATTTTCCAAAAAACCAATTTCCTAGCGCATCTTTATCATTACTTTCATAAAATTCTCGCCAATAATTTGTTATTTGTTTTTCTGTCAAATATCCTTTTTTATTTATATCTAATTTTTCAAAGGTGTGTTTGGCAAGTTCTTTTTTAATCCCATAAGCCATATAAAGTTTTTCAAAAACAGACTCGTCTATTTTGAAATTTTCTTCTTTGTTTTTATTTGCAAAAAGACCAATAATATAACAAGTTATTGGTAAAATATCTTCTTCGTACATATCTTTTTTTATTAGTGAATTGCAATAGGCAATCCATTCTTGAAGGCTAACTTTTTGGTCTTTTTCATTGTCTATAATTCCATCGGCAAAAAAAAGCATTTTTTTCCAACGATTTTGATAAAGATAATTCAGCCCTCGGTAAGTTTCAGATTGTTTGGAGAAAGGAACAATTTGTGAGAGTTTGTCCAAAATTAAATTAAAATCATCTTTTTCGATAGTTCCATCTTTATTTATATCAAAAATTTCAAACATGCGTTTTGCTTTTCTTTCTTGAAGAGGAGTAAGAGTATTCATGTTATTTGTTAGGGGGTAAGGATAGGCTGTTCAGAATTTCAAAAATTCTTCCTATAGTTTATAGTCATTTTCATCCTTTGATGGATTGATTTATAAATCAAAAATAGCAATTAAAATTTTATTCTAGCTGCATGGCAGCGTAACCTTTGTAG
>CAKZOK010000013.1 GCA_937136415.1 uncultured Cytophagales bacterium
TAGAGTACTGGACATGAGTTAAAAAGTTGTTGGTGTCGCTACGCTAAAACACCAACGAACGATGTTTTTCCCTGTTCTGTGACTCACAGAACAGCAAATACATCAAGTGTCCAGTACTCTAATAAAATTAGACAATTATTTTAGTATCAAATACTTTTTTTGCTTCAATAAGTGCCTTATCAAATTTATTCATATTTAATCCTGTTTTGAGATGTTTTGTAGTTGTAAAAGCTAAAATAGATTCGGTCGCAATATTTCCTATGAGGTCGTCTTTTGCCATCGGACAGCCTCCAAACCCTAACATTGCACCGTCAAAACGCCTACAACCTGCTTGATAAGCAGCCTCAATTTTTTCATTTGCTGTACCTAAAGAAGAATGAAAATGTGCGCCAATTTCTATATTAGAAAATTCTTTTGTAAGTGATTCGAACAAAGGAATAATATTTTGGGGAGTAGAAGAGCCAATCGTATCAGAAAGCTGAACAATTTTGATGTCTAAGGCATTTAATTTTTTCATGAAATCACTCACAATTTCTGCATTATAGGCTTCTTTGTAGGGATTTCCGAATGCCATAGACAAATAAACAACTAATGTTTTGTTATGTTGAAGGCATAAATTTTGTGCTTCACTTACTAAGTTTAGAGCTTCTTCAATAGTTTTTTTTGTATTTCTTATTTGAAATGTTTCTGAAATAGAAAGTGGAAAACCCAAATAATCTATTTTATCAAATTCAATAGCACGTTTCAAACCACCATAACCAGCAATAACAGCAAGTAATTTTGTAGAAGTATTCGATAAGTCCAACTGCTCTAAAACTTCAGCCGTATCTTTCATTTGAGGAATAGCTTTTTCTGAAACAAAACTCCCAAAATCAAGTGTATCAAAACCTACTTCTAAAAGAGAATTGAGATAATTGATTTTTATATCCGTATCTATAAAATGAGATAATCCTTGCATAGCATCACGAGGACATTCAATAATTTTGAGCATGTTAAATTATATTTATTGGCAATGTTTGTGTAAAAATTGGACAACTCTTTTGAGTTGTTTCAACTATTCAAAAATACAAAAAAAACAAATCATATTATAATTTGGAAAATAGTCAGATGAGATATTTTTTTGATAAAAATGATTATACTTCTACATAATTGAATTTCGAAAATAGTTTTGGAAAAACCACTTGTCTTATAAACTCTAAAGAACTTAAAGACCTTTAATGTTTCGAAAAATAATTTTTGTTGGGTATAAACCAAATCCAGAATAGAAAAATTTTATACCTTTTTGATAAGAAAAGTAATAATGGTATCATTTTTAGATTATTTATATTGAATTATTCTAAATAAGTGAAATAAAGTGCTTAACTTTGTGATGTTTGTAGTAAAATAGAATCAAATAATTCATTTTATTTTGAATATAAGTGATTAGGCTTAATTATTTATACCTAAAAATGTATCTTGTATTTTGTCTAAGTCTGTGCTTTTAGGTCTAGTTTGGACAAAATAAGTCTTAAATCCTTGTTTTAAACTGGTCAGACCTTTGCTTTGGTACAGACCAATTTAAAATACAAGATTAAGTAAGGTTAATTTTGCATCTTTACTTACATAGAAGTTGTTTAAGAATAGACAAGCCGTGTTCTGTGACACATAGAACACAGAAAAATAGCCATTCTTAAACACCTTCATCATAAAAAACACTCCCCCCAAAAATTCAAAAAGTAAATAAATTTGAACGACCTACGAAGATATATTATTCAAGTAGCCATTTTAGCAGTTTTGTTAATTTATGGCTTTCAACTACTGTGGTTGCAAGTCATTTCTGATGATTTTCAACAACAAGCTCAAAATACTTCTACTCGTACTAATATTTTATATCCTCCTCGTGGGCTTGTTTATGACAGAAATGGAAAATTATTAGTAGAGAATAATCCTGTTTTTGATATAGAAATTGTAGCAAAAGAATTTAAACTAGAACCTAAAGATACTACTCGTCTTTGCAAGTTATTACGCATTTCTTTAGATGAATTTAGAGAAAAATTACAAAAAGCCAAACACGGTTTACAGCGTTATAAACCCTATTTGTTTATCAAGCAAATGTCAGTAGAAAATTACGCCAAAATTCAAGACGAACTCTCTGATTACAAAGGAATTTATCCTAATGTAAGAACAATTCGTGCTTATCCACACGCTTCTTTTGCAGGAGGTTTGGGCTATGTTCGTGAAATTGACCAACGAATGCTGGCAAAAGATACAGTTGATTATTATCGCCGTGGTGATATGCTCGGTATTAGTGGAGTTGAGAGAAGTTATGAAAAAGAATTGAGAGGCAAACGAGGAGTACAACAGATTATGTATGACCGTTTGGGAATTGCTAGAGGCTCTTTTAAAAATGGAGAATACGATATACTTCCAGAAGCAGGACGCTCATTACAAACTACAATAGATGCCGAGCTTCAAAAGTATGGAGAATATTTAATGCAAAACAAAATTGGAAGTATTGTAGCCATTGACCCAAAAACAGGCGAAATATTATCAATGGTTTCTGCGCCTACTTTTGACCCAAATCTTCTGACAGGAGAGGGAACTGAAGTAGCCAAAAATTATTTAATGCTTTCCAAAGACCCTACAAAGCCTCTTTACAATCGTGCCTTACAGGCTGCGTATCCTCCCGGTTCTACTTTTAAGATTGTACAAGCTCTTATTGGTTTGCAAGATGGTGTTTTGGATACGGCTCATACTTCATTTAGCTGCTCAAAAGAACTTGTAAACTGTCATAATCACCCTTCGCCACTAAATATACATGGGTCAATTCAGCATTCTTGTAATCCATTTTATTATAAATCATTTATCAGAATCATTCGTCAGCATCGTTCTGAAAACAACAAGGAAGATACTCGGATTGGTTTAGATAGTTGGCGTAATCATGCTTTATCTTTTGGTTTTGGTAGAAAATTGGGTATAGATTTACCTTATGAAAGTAGAGGACTTATTCCCTCAACAGCTTATTATGACAGAATTGCCGAACGCCGTGGTTATGGTTGGAAATTAGGAAATATTTATTCACTTAGTATTGGGCAAGGAGAAATGAGTGCTGTTCCATTACAGCTTGCCAATTTTGCAGCTATTCTTGCTAATAGAGGACATTATTATATCCCTCATGTAGTAAAAACAATAAATGATACTACATTGGTTGATATAAAATATCGAACAAAACAAAAGACGACAGTTGATAAAAAATACTTTCCCTATGTTGTTGAAGCAATGGAAGATGTAGTGCGTGCAGGAACAGCCCGAAGAGCAAGAATAGATGACATGGTAGTTTGTGGAAAGACAGGAACAGTACAAAACCCACATGGAGAAGACCATTCTGTTTTTATAGCTTTTGCTCCAAAAGATAACCCCAAAATTGCTATTGCTGTTGTTGTAGAAAATGCAGGTTTTGGTGGTACATGGGCAGCACCAATAGCTAGTTTGATGATAGAAAAATATGTAAATGATACAATTTCAGATAAAAATAAAAAATACAAAGAAAAAAGAGTAGTAGAACTCAATTTGATAGAGCAAGAAAGAATAAGATTAGAGCAATTAGAAGAACGAAAAAGACAAAAACTACAAAAAAAGAAAGAAGAAAAACAAGCAACACTTGTCACTCAAAAAAAGACATCGTCCAAAAAAAATACAGAAAAATCTAATATTGTATTGGCAGAAACAAGAAAAGAAGATGAAGAATAGAGCTTTAGAAAAACATCTTTTAATTTAGTCAGATATAAATGAATCCACGCTACATATTACTTTATTTACCTATTTTTATAGCATATTTACTTCAATCAATGGATTCGTCATGGGCTTATTGGGTAGCTTGGGGAGGGTCATTATGGATATATTTAGTTACTTTTTCAGGCGCAGTCAAACAACTTCCTAATGACCGTCCTTTATTAAACCAAATATTTCGCCCTTTTTTCTTGGTGCATCTTATTTTTTCAGGTTACATGGCAATAACCTCTATCTTTTTTTATTTAGATGCCATGGGATATTTATATTTTGATAAAATAAAAGCAGCAGAATCATATACATATATATCAACGATTGCCTATTGTCAATTTCTCTACTGTTTAGGACATGCTGCCTATGTACATGGATTGTTAATATTTTTAGATTATAAATCTCCTAAGTATATTATTCAAGTTTCATCTAATTTTTCTATATCTAAACTATTTTTTTTTGCCACTCTATTTTTCTTTATTGGAAGTATTCTATTTAGGTTTCTGCCTGGGGGAGCGCAGTTTTTAATTCAATTTCAACTTTCTACTGTGGTTTTCGCAGTTTTTTCATTTGGTTATGCTTTATTGGAGAAGAAATATATATATATATTCATAACAGGGTTAATATTTTTTTATGGAGAATATCAAGCTCTTACATCAGGTTGGAAAGAGTTTACAGTTCTTCCTATATTGCTTTTAGGAGCAGTTTTATGGTCAAAATATAAAAAGATAATTCTAGTAATTTCTCCTTTTGTATTGTTTATATTTTTATTTATAATTCCTTATTATACAGGAATTGTCAGAAATTTGAGTTGGGGAAAAAATGTAGATACACAAAAAGCAGCTTCCATTGCAATAGATAAAGTTCAAAATGAAAATATAAAAGGACTCTTGGATGAAAATTGGGCATTTTTGATATATAGACTTTCTGAAATAAAAATGTTTATGATTTATGTGACTAGAGTCCCAACAGAAGTTCCTTATATGACAGAAGATATTTTGATTCAGTCATTACAATCAATTCCTCCTCGTATTTTATATCCGAATAAGCCAATTCCTGAAGAAGTAATTATGAATAGAGTTTATGAGATAGGCGCAGTAAAAAGAGGTACAAATGTATCTGCCAAACCTGCATTTATTGCTGATTCTTATATTATAGGAGGCAAAATTGGGGTAATTTGTTCATTATTTTTATTAGGAATGTTAGTTGCTTTTTTATCCAAAAAAGCAGAATCCCTGTTTGGTGGCTATATAATTGGTTCGGGAGGTATATTTTTGGCTTTATTTTATATCTTAATAAGAGGAAATGCTTTTGAATATTTAGTTAATTCAGTATTTTGGAGTGTATTTACTATGTATTTGCTTTTTTTTATAGGTAGAAATATTAATATACTTGTCAAAAATCCTAATTATAAATAATTAAAATATCAACCTCTTGAATATTCTTCATATTACCCCTTCCTATAAACCTGCTTATATTTATGGAGGAACTACCGTGTCAATAAGCCGTCTGTGTGAAGCTCAAGCTAGTTTTTTCAATAAACAAGGTTTAAAAAGCAAAATTACAGTTTATACAACAACAGCAAATGGAAAAAAAGAATTAAATGTTGAGAACAATAAACCCATATTAATAGATGGGGTAGAAGTTTGGTATTTTAAAAGACAAACTAAAGACCATACACACTTTTCTATTGCTTTATTAAAAAAAACAATACAAACAGTTCAAAATTTTGATGCTATCCATATTCATTCTTGGTGGAATACAGTTGTTATATTTTCTGTATTGATATGTATTTTGAAGGGAGTAAAAGTGATTGTTGCTCCTCGTGGAATGTTGGGAGAATATACACTTAATACTCAAAAAAAATCACTTAAAAATAGTTTTCATAAATTAATAGGAAAAAAAATAATTAAAAAAACATATTTACACCTTACGTCTCAAATAGAAAGAGAAGAAATTAGTTATATAAAAAATAATCGTGTTTTTGTATTGCCTAATTTGTTATCCCTTTGTGGTAAGCAAAAACAAGTTAGGCAAAAAAAGCCCTCGAATATCTTTAAGTTAGTTTTTATGTCAAGAATTCATCATAAAAAAGGAATAGAAATTTTGATTGAGGTCTTATATAGATTAAAAGAAAATCCGAAGATAAATTTACAACTTGATGTAATAGGAAAAAGCGAAAGTATAGACTATCAAAACACATTAAAACAACTGATTTGTCAAAAAAAATTAGAAGACAAAGTAAACTGGGTAGGTTGGTTAGAGGGAAAACAAAAATTTGAATATTTAGAAAAATCAGATCTTTTTGTTTTACCTTCATTTAATGAAAACTTTGCCAACGTTGTCATAGAATCTCTAAGCGTAGGAACTCCCGTTTTGGTTTCGGATAAAGTCGGGTTAGCAAATTATGTAAAAGAAAGAGAGTTAGGTTGGGTCTGCAAAACAAATCAAGTAGAATCCTTACTTCAAGTTTTGGAAATGGCTATCAACAATAAAATAAAAAGGAGAAAAATAAGAGAAAATGCACCTCAGATTATTCAAAATGATTTTTCTTCACAAAAATTAATTCAAAAATATATTGAGATGTATCAGAAAATAAAATAATTTATATAAGCCATTGACGTTACTTTCATGAATGAATTAACTCAAAGTATCAATATCAAGAAATAATAACCCAAATTTATAATAAATGAAAAATTTACATTCTTTCATATCAAAAAAATATTTAATTGCTATCTCACTTTTTGTCCTAATCGTTTCTTTTAACTTTGCTTCTGCACAAGGAACAAAAAATAGAAGAGCGCAAACAGCCTATCAAAATGGACAAGATTATATTGCAAATAGAGATTTCGAACGTGGAATAAAACTCCTCGAAAAAGCTGTTGGGTTAGATAATAATTATTTTGAAGCACATTATGCACTCGGAAGTCATTATCATTTATTAGGAAATAGAGATAAATCAAAACTACATTTCAAGGAGGCTGCACGCATTAAACCCAACGACCCACGCAGAGTGTCTTTGTATATGATTGTTGCAGGAGATTATTTGGAAGAAGGAAAATATCAAAAAGCAAATAAATTATATCAAAAAGCATATCAATATGCGCAATCACAATCTCAAAAAAATGTATCAATAAAAGGTTTGGCTATTTGTAAATTTGGAATGGAAGGAACAAAAAATCCATTAGATATAAAGCCACAACGCCTACCAGATGTAATAAACGCAAGAAAGTTACAATACTTTGCCGTTCTTACTGCCGACGAATCAGAAATGTATTTTACAGCTAGAGATGGTGATGACCCACGAGCAGATGAAGATATTTTGAGAAGTGTAAAAAAAGATAGTCTTTGGCAAACTCCTGAAAAAGTAGAAGAATTAAATACTCGTTCGAACGAAGGAACTTGTACAATTTCAGCAGATGGGCGTACAATTATTTTTACAGTGTGTGAAAATAGTGGAAGGCAAGTCTATGGAAGTTGTGATTTATTTATTAGTGAAAAACAAGGAGATAAATGGTCTGAACCCAAAAATATGGGAAATCTTATCAATACAAAAGCCTGGGAAACACAAGCCTCGTTGTCAGCAGATGGACGAACGCTTTATTTTGTTTCTACTCGTTCGGGTGGCTTTGGAAGGTCAGATATTTGGAAATCTACTCGTAACGAAAGAGGGGTTTGGAGTGCGCCACAAAATCTAGGAAAAAAAATAAATACGGCAGGAGAAGAAAACAGCCCATTTATACACGTGAACGGAAAAACATTATTTTTTGCTTCTGATATTCATTTGGGTTTTGGTGGCTTTGATTTGTTCAAAACAGAAATAGACCAAAACGAACCAACAGGCTGGAAAAAACCTCAAAACCTAGGCTATCCAATCAATACACACACTGACCAACATAGTCTTTTTGTTACAACAGATGGAAAAACAGCTTATTATTCAGATTTGAAAATAGGGCAAAGAGATATTATAAAAAGTGATATTTATAAATTTGAAATGCCTGAAGAAATTGAAATTACGGTCAGTAGATACATAAAAGGAACTGTTTATGATGCCAAAACAAAAGAAAAATTGGGAGCAAGTATAGATTTATATAACCTAACAAACAAAAAAATTCAGTCTTCTGTAAAATCTGACCCACGAAATGGAAAATATCTTTTTGTATTGAATGAAGGCTCAAATTATGCTCTAAATGTAAATAAAAAAGGCTATTTATTTCAAAGCCTTGCATTTGATTATTCCAAAGGAACAGGCGAAAACGTAACCGTAGATATTTATTTGGAAAAAGCTGAAAAAGGCTCAAAAGTAGTCTTAAATAATATTTTCTTTGATACAGACAAATGGGATTTGAAAGAAGAATCAAAAATTGAATTAGATTTAATAACAAAATATCTACAAACTAATCCGAAAATCAAAGTGCAGATTTCTGGGCATACAGACAATGTAGGAGATAAAGTCTATAATCAAAAATTATCCGAAAAACGAGCAACTTCAGTAGTAGATTATTTGATAAATGCAGGGATTCCAAAAGAGCAATTAGTAATAAAAGGTTTTGGGGAAGTAAAACCACAAGTAGAGAATAATTCAACAGAAAATAAGGCAAAAAATAGAAGAATAGAATTTGAAATTTTGTAGATTTTTTAATCCTCGTTGATGGCTGGATTTGAGCCTCAACGACGGTTTATTTATGCTTTTGTTGGTATTTTAATAACTGGAGTTACGTAGAATCTTGTACTACTATATTGTAAGACAAATTTGCAAACCGTGTTCTGTGGCACACAGAACAATAAGTGCGTAACTCCAGTTAATAACAAGACCAACAACTAATCCTAATCAATTAATGCAATTACAATTCAAGCCAACCGACAAAAATAGCTATCCTTTAGGAGCTGTTTTGATAAAAGGAAATAATGTTCAAAAATGGATTTCTGAAATTGATGCAATGCAAATTGTAACCAAAAAAATCTATCCTATTCTTGATTATTCTAAAAAAGAACAAGAAGAAAATAAGGACTTTTTTGGTTGTTTGGTTACTTTTGAAGGAGAAGAATATGAATTTTATAATTTTGATAAAATAGATAAAAGCAAACTAAATAAAGAAAAATTTAGAGCTAATCAGCTTTTTCAATGTGCTAATTTGGTTTTGTTTTTACCTAATAATACAACTTTTTTTCCTATAATGAATGGAATAGAAATGGAAATGCTTTTTGATAGAAACCCTCATATTTTTTATCCAAATTTTAATTTAGAATCTAATTTAATAGAACTTTCTGATTATATAAATTTAAAAGATTTGCTCAAAATTGGAATGCCCAAAACGGATTTTCAAAATTCTTTCAAATCCAAAAAACCAGCAAAATCCGTTTCTATTCCAAAACAAGTAAAATCATTTCAAGTAAAACCTGTTGCAGCCCAAGATTATTTAAAGCATTTGGAGCAAACTATCTTTCAAAAAGATAAAGATGCAGCACAAAAGGAAAAAGATTTTTTTAATGATAAACCATTATCTTTTTGGGAAAAGGAAAAACTAAACCTTCTCAAAAAAGCGTATGGAGAACGGAAAAATATCCAAAAAGATAAAGATGGAAATCCTATTTTAGATGATGCCAATATTCTGAACATAGTAGGAAAACTTAGAGGAGTTTTTTCGAAAGAAAGCGACCAAGAATTTATTAAAAACCTCTATCAAGAGTATGAAAATTTGGAGAGAAGAAATCAAAGTAAAATTGATAAATTGATGGAACTCTTCGAAACCAATCCAGAAGAAGCTCTTAAATACGCCATTCCGACAGATACAAACGGAACGTCAAGAGGAACAAAAGAAGGAGAACTAAACCTAGACAAACGTTGGAATAATAGTGATTTTAACAATTTTTTTGGAAACTCTAATAGTAGTGGAGGTGGGTCTGCGCCTTTGGCTAATGATACTTTTCGCCTTTTGCAACAAAAATACTATCAAACAGCAAAGGAATTAATAGAAAAAGGTGACTTCAAAAAGGCAGCTTTTATTCATCTAAAACTTTTGAAGGAACACTATACGGCTGCTAGTTTGTTAGAACGAGGAAAATTTTATCAAGATGCAGCTCTGATTTATTTACAAGGAAATAATAAAGAAAATGCTGCTGAGTGTTATGAAAAAGGAAATATGATAAAAGAAGCGATAGAGTTGTATAAAGAACTTAACAGAGATGAAAAAGTAGGCGATTTGTATGCTTCAATCAATAAGAGAAATGAGGCAAATTTTTATTACCAAAAAGTAGTGGATAGCTATAAGGAAAATAAAAAATATGTTTCGGCTGCACTTTTGTATCGTAAAAAAATGAAACAACCAATGAAGGGACAAGAGTTGTTGATGGAAGGTTGGGAAAATCAAATAGATGCTTTTAATTGTCTTAATAATTATTTTGTCAATCTTAGAAATGATACCGATGATGAAGAAATTATAAAAGACAAATTAGATTCTATTTATAGAAACTCAAAATTTCAAGTTATTTACAAACCTTTTTTAGAAGTTTTGAAGCACGAATATAAAAAAGAACAAAGCAAAAATTTGACTCTTTTTATACGAGAAATAGCTTATAAAATTATCTCCAGAACGATACATCAAAATAAAAATATGGCAGAAAATTTAAAATACTTTAATTCAAATGATAAAATGATGGCAAAAGAAGCTAGTCGTTATCGTATGAAAAGGTAAAAACCAACACAGATTACTGAAAATCTATGCTGGTTTTTTGGTTGAGCTTATCTTTGGTCTTGCCATACTGTATCTATAAGAACTAATTCATTATAAAATTCTTGTGTACAGCCTCCTCCAGTTACTCCATAATTTTCTCTGCAAACTATCTCACATTCTGTATTTCTATAAATAGTAAATACTAAATCTACATAAAGTTCTCCTCCTGAAACCGTTGAAAAAATAAAATTATTATCTTTTTTATATTTAGTTATTATAGCACGAGGTTCTCTAGGTGGTTCGTTTTCTATAAGTTGAATAAACTTTTGTACATCCTCACACTCTAAAATGTTTACTTCAATAGGTTCTTCTGGAACAACAGTAACCTCTTCTTCCTTCTCAAAACAAGAAGTAAATAAAAATAAACTAACAATAGCACATAAAATTAAATTTTTCATTTTTTTAGGTATTTTAGAGTGAAAAAACCAGCATAGAGTAATAAAATTCTATGCTAGTGTTTTGTTTGAGCTTATCTTTGGTCTTGCCATACAGTTTCTATATATTCTACTGTTGAGTTATTCCAGTCATTACAACCAGTTTCACCTACCACAACCCACTCACATATAATATTACATTTGCCATCAATTACAAAACCATCACTATGTTCTTCGCTAGAAGGTCTTAACCAATATACTTCTCCATCTCTGAAAGAATATTTTTTTATAGAACCTTTCCTTTCTCCTTCCCTAGCAGTAGGATAAGAGTTAATTTCTTCTATAAATTTTAGAGTTTTTTCACATTCCATAACATTCCCTTCAACAGGAGCTACTTCAATTTCCTCTTCTGGAACAACAGTAACTTCTTCTTCTTTCTCAAAGCAAGAAGTAAATAAAAATAAACTAGCAATAGCACATAAAATTAAATTTTTCATTTTTTTAGGTATTTTAGAGTGAATAAATTTCCTTTTTTGTCTATTCCTTTAATAAAGTAAAGACCAAGAGGGAGTTTTGATGTAGGTAGTACATTCGTATTTTCATACATTCCGTAATGCACACCCATATAATCGTAGATAGTAAATTGTTGAATTTGATTTTACTTTTGTAGAAATAAAATCAATGAAAGTAGGATTTCCGATAGCATCAGTAGCTAATATTTCGTAGGGTTGTAGTGTTTCTTCCATAGAAGAATCATCTTTTACCCCCCCCCTTGTTGTGTAATAGACACAAAGGGTAGGTTAAATAAACAGCATACTACAAAGAGCTGTAGCATTGTGTAAAATAAATGATTTGTTTTTGAATGTTTCATAAAGATTTAATTGTAAATTGAAAAACACAGGTTTAAAAATAAATAAAATATAAATAAGCAGTCTTGCAAAATCTAAAATAGATAATACAAAGACTACAATGAATTACATTGTTAAAAATCTGTTTTGATAAAGGGATTACAAAACAAATACTAGCAAAATGCTTTTAAAAGGGATAAATAAGCATTTTTTATTTTATTCTTACAATTAATCTCTATAATTCTAGCTGTTTTTGGTAGGCATTATAGAAAGGGAAACATTATTTTGCGATAGAACATAACGCAATTATACTTAAAATAATTATATAAAACAAACCTTTTGTATAGTTATTATTAAATAATAAAAAAAAACACATAAAAAAAGCCTTATGACATATCATAAGGCTTTTTTTGACTTTGTTTTTTTCTTACTTTCCATTCAAAAAGAAATCAAAAGTATCACCACGAAGCCCCAAACGAATTGTTTCTAAAGGAATAAGCTCATTAGGAGCAATATTTCCTAAATTTACATTTGCGCCGATAAGTTTAATAAAATAAACTTGTTGTGTTTTTTTAGGTGCTTCCCAAATTATTTTTTCAGCAGGGATTTTTGTCAAAATTTCTTGTACAAGTCCTGAACGAACCTCGCCCGTAGAACGGAAAAGTCCTACATTTCCACTTTCTCTTGATTCGCCAATTACCTTCCAAGCTCCTGCATCTAATTCGGCTTGCATGAGCTGAATCCATTGATATGGAGGGATTATTTTTTCAGCATCTTTTGAGCCTACCTCTGAAAGAACAGTTACTTGCTTGGCAAAACGCTCAATGAGTTTGCATTTTTGGTCATGCGCCAAATTTAATGAACCATCTGAAATTTCAGCATATTGCATTCCATATTTGTCAAGTACTTTTTGGTACTCATCTACTTGATTTCGAATCAAAAAAGCCTCAAAAAGTGTCCCACCAAAATAAGTAGGAATGCCAGCAGCTTTATAAACATCTAGCTTTTCTTGTAAATTCTGAATGACATAGGAAGTCGCCCAGCCGAGCTTTACAATGTCTATATAATTACCAGCCACGCTGAGAAGGTCTTCTATCTCCCTAACACTCAATCCTTTGTCCATTACCATGGTAAGTCCTGATTGGCGTGGTTTGGAAGGGCGTTCTGGAATATTAGTCAGTGAATAGTTTTGTTCTTGCATTTTTTTGTGATTCTAGTGCAATTTGAAAAATGAATATATTGCTTTTTTCTATCAATTAATTTAAGCAAAATTAGCATACTACTAGACATTTTATTTGACCTCTCCCAATCCTTCCGAAGAAGAAGAGAAATGAAGAGTATAGGCTATTTTCAAAGTCCCACTCCTTTGGGTAGGTGGCAAAAAGTCATTATTAAAACCAATTCTTTAAATTTAGAAAATGTCTAATAGTGTACAAAATTAGGTTGCAAAGATATTGAATTTGAATGAAAAGTCTATTTTTTTAACAAAAATCACTTATTGATTTAATAAAACCTGCACTTTTAAAATTCCTGCAACACTAATGGCATCGGTAATTTCTCCATTCAAAACCATTTGATATGCCTTTTGAAAAGGAATTTTTTGGATAGACAAATTTTCGGTTTCTTCGGGTTGCATTTTTCCTTGTTCTAATTCTTGCGCCAAAAAAACATAACCTACTTCATCACAAATCGAATTTGAAGTATGTAGTTTCATAATATTTTTCCACTTTTTGGCTCTCAAACCTGTTTCTTCTTCCAATTCTCGTTGTGCATGCAAGAGATAATCGTTTGTTGGTGCGCCTCCCATCGGCAGTTCCCACGAATATTCATTGAGTGCATAACGCCATTGACCAACCAAATAAGTGTTATTTTCTTTATCTAAAGGAACAATTCCGATGGCTGCATTTTTGAAATGAACAACGCCATAAATCCCATTATTTCCACTAGGATTAATAACTTGATTTTCTTTTACATCAATCCAATTATTTTCATAAATGTTTTTGGTAGAGAGGGTTTTCCAGTCGTTTTTTTTATTTTTATTGCTCATAAAATATTTTAGATTAGGATTAATAATTTATCTTAAATGCTTATTTCAAACTGGTCAGAATGTTAGGGTTTATGCAAATTTATTTTGCATCTTTATTTAATATTCAATTTAGCATTCAATTTTGTATTCAATTTTGTATTCTTGCTGGCTTTTCCCAAACAACATGATTCTATCTTTTTAGACAAATTAAAACATAAAAATTGCATTTTCTTTAATAGTTTACGAACTTTGTGACTAAATTCAAGTTAGTTTGTAATTAGTCTAAATAATTAGGACAACTTGCTTATTTTATAAAAAACGAAAATACTCAAAAATGCTCAATATAAACGGTTTACAAGCTAGTATCGATACAGATGCAGGCGCAAAAGAAATCTTAAAAGGACTTAATCTTGAAGTAAAAGCTGGAGAAGTTCATGCTATTATGGGACCCAATGGCTCTGGAAAAAGTACATTAGCTTCTGTTTTGGCAGGAAGGGAAGAATACGAAGTAACAGGAGGAAAAGTAGATTTTGAAGGAAAAGACCTCTTAGAACTTGCTCCAGAGGAGCGTGCAGGAGAAGGAATATTTTTGGCATTTCAATATCCTATCGAAATACCGGGAGTAAGCAATGCTACTTTTATGAAAACGGCTGTAAATGAAATTCGTAAATACAATGAAAAAGAAGAATTAGATGCTGTTTCATTTTTGAAATTGATGAAATCAAAAGCTGCTGAAATGGAAATGGATTCTTCATTACTCACAAGAGCTTTGAACGAAGGCTTTTCGGGGGGAGAGAAAAAACGAAATGAGATTTTTCAGCTTGCTATGCTTGAGCCAAAACTTGCTATCTTAGACGAAACAGATTCTGGCTTGGATATCGATGCTCTCAAAATTGTTGCAAATGGTGTAAACCGTTTCAAAAATAAAGATAATGCAGTTATTGTAGTTACTCACTACCAACGACTTTTGGATTATATCGTTCCAGATTTTGTACACGTTTTGTATCAAGGTCGCATCGTAAAATCAGGCACAAAAGAACTTGCTTTAGAACTAGAGGCAAAGGGTTATGATTGGATAAAAGAAGAAGTAAATTCAATTACCAGTAAGTAGTAATCAGTTACCAGTAATAAACTTCTACCTCGTTTGAGGGCAAAGCCTCAACGACGGTTTAATAAAAAATAAAACTATTTATGACAACTACTCTAGACGATATAAAATCTACTTTTTTAGCTCCCTTTGAAGAACTAGCCGAAAAAGTAAGTGAGATTACAAATACAGATAAAGTTTCTCAAGGCAAAAAAGCAGCTTTAGAAGCCATTGAAAGAAATTCTTTCCCTACCATAAAAAATGAAGAGTGGAAATTTACAGAATTAAAATCCATTCTTTCAAATAAATTTGAATTACAAAGTAAAGAAGATGCTTTATCTTCTGATATAGATTTGAATGAATTTGATTATTTTTTGAATAAGAATAAAGACCTAAATTCTCATATTCTTGTTTTTATTAATGGGCATTTTTCAGATAAACATTCTAGTATAAAAGAACTAAAAGGAAATAAAATTTCTATCCAGACACTTTCAAATACTAAAACGGATAATCCAATTTTTGATAAATTTGAGCGTGATTCGGTTAGTATTTTTTCTGATATTAATGCAGCCTTTGCCACTGATGGTTATGTTATCGAACTGACCGATAACCAAGAATTAGAGCTTCCTGTTTTTGTTTATTTTATAAATGATGCAAGCCAGAAAAATACGCTTTCACAGGTCAGAAATTATATTTCTGTTGGAGAAAATAGTAATTGTACAGTAGTAGAAAATTATATTACGAAAGGCGAAAATCCAAATTTGATAAATACAATTACTTCTGTAAATGTAGGCAGCTATGCAAATGTAAAGCATCTCAAAATACAAGCAGATGCAAAAAGTCAGTTTCAGATAGGCAGTACACACGCTTGGCAAGCTGATAAGAGTAGCTTTACAAATACTACTATTTCACTGGCAGGAAAATTAATCCGTAATGATTTGAGGATTATTTCTGGAGAGTATTGTGAGTCATTTATGAATGGACTTTATCTTTTGAACGAAAAAACGCACGTTGATAATCATACCGTAATTGACCATCAAAGACCAAACTCGTACAGTAATGAAATGTACAAAGGTGTTTTAGATGGAAAATCAAGAGCTGTTTTTAATGGAAAAATCTTTGTTCGTCAGGCTGCACAAAAAACAAATGCTTTTCAGTCGAATAAAAATGTTTTGCTTTCAGATGATGCCATTTTGAATACAAAACCTCAACTTGAAATCTGGGCAGATGATGTAAAATGTTCGCACGGTGCAACAACTGGAAAACTAGACGAAGAAGCCTTGTTTTATTTACAAGCAAGAGGGATTCCAAAACAAAAAGCAAAATCATTATTATTACAAGCCTTTGCAGAAGAGGTTTTGGATAGTATAGAAATTGATGTTTTGAGAGAGTTTTTGACAAATGAAATAGAAAATCGTTTGAGTATTAGTTAATTACGAATTAAAAATTACGAATTACGAAGAGGTTTATTCTATTCGTAATTCGTAATTAAAAAATTCGTAATTGAGTTTCTATTTCGCTTCCAATTCAATAAAAGGAATTATCATTTCTTCCAACGAAATCCCTCCGTGTTGGAAAGTATCTTTATAATATTTTACGTAGTGATTATAATTATTTGGATAAGCAAAGAAAAAATCTTCTGTCGTAAATACAAAACTTGTCGATACATTTTGGCGAGGCAAAAAGAATTTTGCAGGGTCTTTGGCTACCAATACATTTTTAGGATTATAATTTAGATTTTTTCCTTGTTTGTAACGCAAATTTGTGTTTGTATTTCGGTCGCCTATAATTTTGTAAGGACGTTTGGTGCGAATTGTTCCGTGGTCAGTTGTGATAATCAATCGACCATTTACCTCTGCAATCTTTTTCAACATATCCCACAAAGGAGAGTGTAAAAACCACGATTTTGTTACCGAACGATAAGCAGCCTCATCAGGCGCAAGTTCACGTACAACAGCCGTATCAGTACGAGCATGTGAGAGCATATCTACAAAATTATAAACAATTACATTGAGTTCATTTTGTTGTAGTATATTAAAATTTTCTACAAGTTGCTTTCCTTGATGATTGCGAAGAATTTTATTATAGGTTGTTTTTGTATTTCCAAAACCAAACTCCTTCATTTGACGACGCAAAAATTCATCTTCAAAATTATTTTTGCCTCCTTCTTCTTGGTCATCTACCCACAGGTCGGGGTGGTCTTCTGCCATTTCGGAAGGCAAAAGCCCTGAAAAAATAGCATTACGAGCATACGCCGTAGTAGTCGGCAAAATAGAACAATATACTTTTTCGTCTTTTACAGTAAAATATTCAGCCAAAAGAGATTCGACTACTTTCCATTGGTCGTAGCGCAAATTATCTATCAAAATAAAAAATAAAGGACGTTCTTGGTTTAGCTTTTTATCTTCTAAAAGTGGAAAAACCCATTCTCCCATAATGTCGTGCGACATCATCGGATATTCGTCGTCGGTGGCATCATTTAGCCAATATTCGTAATTATTTTGAATAAATTTGGCAAAACTAATATTGGCTTCTTCTTTTTGAGATTCCAAAATTTCTTGCATACTTTGATTTTCAGTATCTTCAATTTCAAGTTCCCAATAAATCAATTTTTTGTAGGCTTCTATCCATTCATCAAAATCCAAATCACCTTGAAACGTCATTGAAAGATTTCTGAAATCTTGCTGATAACTTAGATTTGTTTTTTCTGTAACCAATCTTTTTTGGTCTAAAATCTTTTTGATAGATAACAAAATTTGATTTGGATTGACAGGTTTTATCAAATAATCGGCAATTTTTGCACCGATAGCATCTTCCATAATATGCTCTTCTTCACTTTTGGTTATCATAATGGCAGGAAGCGAAGGACGAATGGCTTTTATGGCTGTCAGTGTTTCCAAACCAGACATTCCGGGCATATTCTCATCTAAAAATACAATATCAAAATTTTCGTTTTCGGCTGCTTCAAGCGCATCTGCGCCACTATTTACGGCTTTTACATCGTAGCCTTTTTTCTCTAAAAATAAAATATGAGGTTTGAGAAATTCAATCTCATCGTCTGCCCAAAGAATGGAATATCGTTGCATAAAGGAGGATTTAAGGATTATGTAGCTGACATTTTCTAAATGTCAGAAATAAAAACAATCGTTTTTTAGTAAAACTTTATCGTATCGTTATAATTTGGGTTATTGACTTTATTACATTCTCACAAATATACACTTTTTTTGAAGTTATAACTGTAAAAAAAATAAAACCAAAAAAATAAGCATAAGGTTATAAAAAATATGTTTATTTCCATGTGTGTAATTACTAATCTGTGGTGGTGTTACACAAAGTATGATTTTTTTAAAGCGTTTTAGAATAGCAAAATTATACAACTAAAAACTACCTACAATGCCGTTGTTGGTGTTTTAGCGAAGCGACACCAACAACCAAATAACTTATCATACTTTTTACAACACCACTAGTAAATGAGGAAATTAAATTAAGAAATCAACTCTTCTCAGCATAAAACTCTCAAAAATACGTATCACATACCAAACGAAACGTATTTGCATGTGCTTCAATAATATCAGCGATTTTTGGCGAATATCCACCTCCCAGACTAACCGAAACAGGGATATTATTTTTCTTACATTCTTCAAAAACGAATTTATCACGCTCTCGGCAGCCCTGCAAAGTCATTCCTAATCGCCCTAATTTATCAGTTTTTAGAACATCTACACCCGATTGAAAAAATATGAATTGTGGTTTTTGTTCTTGGATAATTTTGGGTAAGGTTTCTTTTAATATTTTTAGATAAGTTTTGTCGTCTGTACCGTCTTTTAATTCAATATCTAGGTTTGAATTTTCTTTTTTGTAAGGATAATTTTTTTCTCCGTGCATACTAAACGTAAAAACTCGTTTTTCATTTTGAAATATTTCTGCTGTTCCGTTTCCTTGATGCACATCTAAATCTACAACCAAAATTTTATCAAAATTATGCTCATCAATTAAATGAAAAGCTCCTAAAGCAATGTCATTTAACAGACAAAAACCTTCTCCATGTTCACTAAAAGCGTGGTGCGTTCCACCTGCAATATTCATACTAACACCATATTTTAGTGCAAATTCTGTATTTTGAATTGTTCCTCCTGCAATGGTTATTTCTCTTTCGATGAGCTTGGCAGAAAGTGGAAAACCTGTTTTTCGTTCTTCTTTTTTGGTAAGAGAAAGCGTTTTGAGTTTGTTCCAATATTCTGTTGTGTGTACTCTCAAAATTTTTTTTTCTGAAATTGGAATAGGTTCAAAAAAGTTATTTTGAGTTACTGTTCCTTCATACATAAGTTGCTCTGGCAGAAGTTCATATTTCTGCATCGGAAAACGATGATTTTTTGGCAAAGGGTGTGCATAAATCGGAGAAAAAGCAATTTTGAGCATTTTTTTGGAATGTAGAATTAGAAAATGAGAAATAAAAATGTATGTTTTATCTTAAATTTCTACACCAATTACCAATACATCATCTATTTGTTTATTAAATCCTTTCCAGTGTCTAAATTCAGTTCGGACTATTTTATGTTGTTGTTTAGGAGTTTTGTCGTGCATAGAAAATAATAGTTCTCTAAAGTTTTTGACTAAGAATTTTCTTCCTTCTTCTCCTCCAAATTGGTCTTGAAAGCCATCAGTACACAACCAAAATTTGGTTGAATAGCCTTCTAATTCTACTCTATGTTTTTCAAATTTTTTGATAGAATTATGTCTTTTTTTACCTCCTAATGAGCTTTTTGTAGCTTTTATGGATTTGAAAATAGGAGTTTGGTCTTTGTTTTTATCTAATAATTTTTGAGTGTAATAAAGTGGATTCATTGCACCAGCATATTCCAAATATTCAAATTTTGAAGTTGGGTTTTTTATATCACTTTTTTTAATAGAAACAATGGCTACATCCATTCCATCACGATTCGAAGTTTGCTTTTGTTGCAGTGTTTTGTTTATGCCTTTATCTAACTCCTCCAAAATCAAATCTGGAGAATAAATATTTCGGACGTTAATGGTATCACTAAGAATTTCATGTCCAATCATGCTCATAAATGCGCCCGGAACTCCATGTCCTGTACAATCAAGAGCAGCAAAAATCAAGTGTGTTCCTTTATCTTCAAAGAAATAAAAATCACCACTTACAATATCACGAGGTTTGTTGAATATAAAAAAATTGTCTAAAGAAGCAGCAATTTCATCATTAAATGGAAGCATTGCTATCTGAATTGTTTTGGCGTAATTGATATTTGAGATGATATTTGTTCTTTGCTTATTTAATTCTTTGACTGTTCTTTCTAAGTTTGCTGTTGTTTTGGAAAGAGAATCTCTTTGAGAAGTAATTTCTTCACTTTTTTGATATATTTCTTCGTTAAGTGTAGCTAGTTCATTATTTGCTTTTTGAAGTTCTATTGTTCTTTGTGTTACTTTTTCTTCTAGTGTTATTTTTGCATTTTTTTCTAATATCATTAATTCTCTTTGGGTGCTTTCTTTTTGTTTCTTGTATAAATTGTACCTATCACTTAATGCAAAAGAAAGAAATAATACTTCTAAACTAGCTCCAATTTCTCCAGCATTGATTGTAAAAAAATTAGCAGGAATAATACCTATATTTTTTAGAACCAATGT
>CAKZOK010000014.1 GCA_937136415.1 uncultured Cytophagales bacterium
TTACTTCGTGCCTTCAAAATGCTAGAAAATAAAGTAGATTCTTTGCCAAGGAAAAAACATGGGAATTTGCCTTTGTAGGTAATTTAAAAGCATATTTTTTCTACAACTTACTTTTATTTCAATACTACTTTTTATATAAAATAAATGGAATTAACAAAAAATCATATAGAAGAGTTAAAGAAGAGTTCTAATAGTAATTTTAAGATATTCATAAATAAAATTAGTAACGAAGACACGAAACTACTTTATCTCTTAGATAATATAGGAAAGTTACCAAGAGGTTTTGATGAAGAGTGGATTTTTGAACTCTCTAAACATAATAATTCAAAAATTAGGCTTAGTGCTATAAAAAATCTGGGTAAAATAAAATCAGAAAAAGTTGTTAATTTTTTAGTGACTAGATTTGAAATAGAGGATAACTCTTCTATTAAAAGAGAAATTATTTCATCTATTGGGCGACAAAGGAATCCAACAAATAAGAGTGTTTTGTATAAGTACCTTTACGATGAAGATCCTAAAGTAATATGTCAAGCTATAAGAGCATTACTTGTTTTCAAAAATGATGAAGAGATAATTAGTAAACTAAAACCACTTATAAACCATCAAAATGAAATGGTACGAACTGTTATCTACAAAGAGTTCTTTGTGGATAGTAGAAGAAAGGCAGCTATTCCTCATGACCAAACGTATAATTATCTAAAAAATACAGTTGTTCATGGAGATGTAAAAAATGTTTTAAATTTCGTTGATGACGAAAGTATTCACCTAACTTTTACCTCACCACCTTATTATAACGCAAGAGACTACTCTATATATCCAAGCTATCAAGCGTATTTAGATTTTTTGGCTCAAGTTTTTAAGGAGGTTTATAGAGTTACAAAGGAAGGAAGATTCTTGATTGTGAATACCTCTCCGATTATTATTCCACGTATTAGTCGTCAGCATTCTAGCAAAAGATACCCAATTCCTTTTGACATTCACTCAGATTTAGTAGAAATGGGTTGGGAGTTTATCGACGATATCGTTTGGCTTAAACCAGAAGCAAGCGTAAAAAACAGAAATGCTGGATTTCTTCAACATAGAAAACCTTTAGGCTATAAACCTAATGCAATAACTGAATATTTGATGGTCTATAGAAAATCAACGACTCGCTTAATTGATTGGAATATCAAGCAATATGATAAACAGACTGTGATTGATAGCAAAATAAAAGATGGTTATGAAACATCTAACGTTTGGAAAATAGACCCAACATTTAATAAAGTTCATTCTGCCGTTTTTCCTTTGGAGTTATGTAAAAAAGTTATTCAGTATTATTCTTTTCAAGGCGATATTGTTTTTGATCCCTTTGGTGGAAGTGGAACAGTTGGGCGAACTGCAAAATCACTAAAAAGATTGTTTTTTATTACAGAAAAAGACGATAACTACTTCAACTACATGAGAGAAAAAGTTACATCTACTTCAATTTTCGAAGAAATAGAAACTGATTTTTTAGAAATACACCAATTTAAACAGAAAAAAGAAAATGACACTAACACAACAAGTAACTAAAAATATTGTAAAAAAATTAATAAGAGGAGAGGACTATCGTATAGAAATAGTCACACTCATAAATGCAGAATTTCTACAGTTTGCTATTGATTTTTTTAAAAAAGTAGCAGCAGCAAAACTAAGTAATCAAGACGTTACAGTAGATTGGTATAAAGAGCAAATGCTAAACCTTGATTTGACTTCAGATGAAATTGCTATTCATTCTGGTTTGAATAGGAAAACTATTACGAATATGTTCAACTCTGGAAGAAGAGAAGTTGTTGTAAATGCTTCTTATGAACATTATGATACATTATACCAAGCTATAAATGATTTGACTGAAGTAGAGGATTTGAATCTTACACTCAATATAAAATTCAATAAAGTAAGTGTTGAACTCAACATTAATGAAAGTTTGATAGTCATAAATACATTAGCTGTAAAACGTGCAGCACTTCGTGGAGGGTTATGGAGTACTGCTGGAAAGCAAACTGAAGGTCCTTTGATGTTAACTCTATGTAAATTATATCAAGTGCCACAGCAAAATTACGACTTAAAGTTGAAAGCTAAAAGAGTAAAAAAAGGAGAAGTTAGCAGAGAGATAGATTTCTTTCTAACAGATGGAGAAAACACTCATAAGTGTGAGGTAAAGCTAATGGGTAAAGGAAACCCTGAAAGTGCAGATGCTGTAATTGCTAGAGATAGCAAAGTATTCATAGCTGATAAACTTTCTGAGCAGAATAAAGCACAACTAAACTCTTTGAATGTTGAATGGATAGAGTTGAGAGATGAGATCGGTTGTAATAGATTTTATGAAGTGCTACAGAGGTTGAATATTCCTTGTAGTCGTTTTGCTGGTAACATTGAAACACGTATTGATGAAATTTTGGAAGATCTTATGAAATAGGAATAAAATTTCAGAACTGTTAATTGACAAGAAAATGAGAGTGTGAAATTGTATCCTCAAACGAAATCTCTATATGTTCAAAACATAACATTAAATATGAGTCATTAATGCCCCACCTCCACAACAAAAGCTCATACGAACTAAAAGAAATAGAAGATAATTCTATCGATGCTCTCATTACAGACCCTCCGTATGGTATTTCTTACCAAAAAAACGAGTGGGATAAAAGTTTGCCAAATAAAAAAGTATGGAAAAATAGCTTCAAAAAAATGAAATTTGGTAGCTTTGGGCTAGTTTTTAGTTCTGTTCGTCTGATGCACAGACTAATGGTAGATTTAGAAGATAGTGGTTTTTTGATAAAAGATGTCTTATTTTGGTCATATCTCAATGGAATGCCAAAAAGTAGAAATGTAGGGCTTTCAATAGACAAAGAATTAGGAGTAGAAAGTGAAAAAATAGGAGAATACAAATACGTACAAGGCTATAAAAAAGGAGGTGCAGAGAATTATAAGACAAACAAAAATCAAAAATTATCTCCAAATTCAGAGCTAGGAAAGAAATATGATGGGGCAGGGTTAGGGCTAAAACCAGCCTACGAACCCATCATTCTTATTCAAAAGCCTTTAGAAGAAGGATTAAAAGTGGCTCAAAATATCATCAAACACGGAACAGGTGCTTTAAACTTTGAAGAAACTAGGATTCCTTACGAAGAAAATGAAGGAAAAGTAGGACATAATCCTCACGAAAAAGGTAGAGTTCCATCAAATATTATTCGTACAGATGCTTTTGAAGACGGTTATGATAAGTTTTTTTTAGTACAAAAAGTAAGACAGAAGAAAGATGATTTCAACTTTCATCCGACTTTAAAACCTATTGAACTTATGCAACATTTAGTAAAGCTCGTTACTTTTGAAGGACAAACTGTTTTAGACCCTTTTATGGGAAGTGGCTCTACTGGCGTGGCTTGCAAGGAATTACAAAGAAAATTTATTGGTTACGAATTGAGTAAAGAATATTTTAAAATAGCAAAAAAACGAATAGAAAACTTATAAACTATTCTTCTAAATATTTTTTTCTAGTATCTCCAAAAATCTCAAAATCTCACTTTCAGTAGTAAAACTATGCAAACAAATTCGTAAACGTTCGTTGCCTTTTTTTACGGTGGGAGATTTAATAGCACGAACTTCAAAACCTTCTTTTTGCAAACTCAATGCTACTTTTTGACATTGTTCATTTCCTTTTATCGGAATAATCTGAATAGGTGTTGTGGATGTTTTTTGGGAATTAATAAAATTCTTATCTGAATCTAAATACAAAATCTTTTCACTTTGAGAAGCAAATAATTTTATGTTTTTATGTAATTTACAATTTATTTTTTCTTGATTACTTTTTAAAAAATCCATTGTTTTTTTGATGGAAACTAATTGAAAAAGTGGTGGCGCAGTTGTATAAATAAAAGGCAACGCAAAATTTATTAGATAATTTATAAGCGTTTTGCTTCCCAAAATAGCAGCTCCTTGAGTTCCAAAACCTTTTCCGAAGGTATTTATTCTAGCAAAAACTCGCTTTTCTAACCCTAATTCTGTTACAAGTCCATTTCCATTTTTGCCAAAAATACCTGTGCTATGTGCTTCATCTACTACCAAACTTGCATTATATTTTTCACAGATTTCTACTATTTTTTTTAGAGGACAAACATCACCGTCCATTGAATAAACCGATTCTACAACAACCAAAATAGTTTGTTTTTCATTTGTTTGATTCATTGATTTTATACGTATAATCTTTTTTTCTAAATCTTCTAAGTCATTATGTTTGAATGAAAAATGATTTGCTCTGCTTAATCTATAACCTTCCTTCAGAGATGCGTGAACCAAATTATCATACAAAACAATATCATTTCGTTTCAAAATTGAGGATAATAAAGCGACATTTGCATGATAACCAGAGGCAAAAAACAAGGCTTTTTCTGCACAAAAAAAATGAGCTAATTCTGTTTCTATTTCCTCAAAATATTGATTGTGTCCAGACAAAAGACGAGAACCCGTCGAACCATTGCGAGAATTTTTGAAACGATTACTTTGTATTTTATATTCTTCTAAAATCAAATTTTGTAATTCTTTATTACGAGCCAAACCCAAATAATCATTCGAAAAAAAATCGATGTTATTTGGGTTTGGCAAAACTAAGGAGCGCAAATTATTTTCTTCTTTGCGTTTATCTAGTTTAGCTTGAAGTTGATTTTGAAGATGATTTTCTAAGTTATTTTTCAATTATGATTGTCTTTAAAAAAATAAAATTCGTAATTCGTAATTCGTAATTCGTAATTCGTAATTCGTAATTCGTAATTCGTAATTCTAAACAATTTAATACTTAATTCCCAAACTACTAAACACAAAAGAAAGCAGCCACGCAGGACCAATCAAGAGGAATTTCAAATCATCAATAAAAGATGGTTTTTCGCCTTCAATTTTGTGTCCTATAAATTGTCCTATCCAAGCTACTACAAAAATAATGAGCGAAATAGCCCAAAGAGGAGTTGCAAAGCTGGCATCTATCCAATTACAAAGCAAAAGAAAAACAACAGCCACTCCAATCATTCCAAAAAAAATAGGGATAGAAAGACGCAGGTAAAAGAGTGAGGTAACAATCATAAAAAGTGTCGCAAAATTGGCAAAACTCCCCATAAATGGAAATAAATCCATTAAAAACTGATGTGGAATACTCCAAAGTAATCCTAAAAGACTAAAAAAAATAGCAGGAACACAAATCCAATGAATGAGTTTGTTGGTGTGATTTTGGTGACTTTCTCCATATTTATCAAGCCATTGTTGTATAGTCATAATTGTATTTTTTTAATTGTAAAGTAGAATTATTTTCTCTAAATATAATAAAAATGAAATGATAATCGAAAAAATATGATAGATTATTTAGTTGTTGATGTCGCTTTGCTAAAACACTAACAACGGCATTAAAAACGATAAAATCAAAACCCTAAGAGTTTTCATAATCTCTTAGGGTTTAAAATTTGACAATTATCCTTATAAGTGCAAAAAATTCGTAATTCGTAATTCGTAATTCGTAATTCGTAATTCGTAATTTTATAATAAAATTACCCTTCCAAAGCCACAACCCCTGGCAATTCTTTTCCTTCCAAATATTCCAAAAGCGCACCACCACCCGTCGAAACATAAGAAACTTTATCGCCTGCATTCATTTGATTAATGGCTGCAGCCGAATCTCCTCCTCCAATAAGCGAATAAGCTCCGTTTTGGGTTGCTTCTATCACAGCTTCTCCAATTTTGTTTGTTCCTTCTGCAAAATTAGACATTTCAAAAACCCCCATAGGACCATTCCACATGATTGTTTTTGCGTCTTTCAAAACATTTGCAAAGTCTTTTTGTGCTTCTTTTCCAATATCTAAGCCCATAAATCCATCAGGAATTTCTTTGTTATTGACTAGCTTTGTTGTAGCATTATTATCAAATTTGTCGGCTGCAATAGAGTCTTTTGGCAAATAAATTTTGACATTTTTCTCTTCTGCCTTTCTCAAAAGCTCACTTGCCAACTCTAGTTTGTCCTCTTCTACCAAAGAACTTCCAATTTTGCCTCCTTGTGCTTTGAAAAATGTATAAGCCATTCCCCCTCCTATAATAAGAGCATCGACCTTGTCCAATAATTTTTCGATGACCATTATTTTATCTGAAATTTTTGCGCCTCCCATTATTGCTACAAAAGGACGCTCTGGATTTCCGAGTACTTTCTTAGCATTCTCTAATTCTTGGTGCATTACATACCCACACACTCTATTTTTTTTATCAAAACATTCGGCTACTGTTGCTGTTGAGGCGTGTTTTCGGTGTGCTGTTCCGAAGGCATCATTTACATATACATAACCATAGCGAGCTATTTTTTGAGCAAAATCTTTATGATTTTCATTCTCTGTTTTGGTTTCTGCTTTATAAAATCGAACATTTTCTAGCAAAATGACTTCTCCCTCTTTGAGCTGCTTTACTTTCTCAAAAGTTTCTTCACTTGTAATGTCCTCTACAAAATTTACTTCTGTTTTTAATTCTTTTTTCAAATATTCTACAATAGGTTTTAAAGAATATTTTTCTTGAACTTCTCCTTTTGGTCTTCCCAAATGGGACATTAAAATGGGTCTACCGCCATTCTCAACAATTGCTTTAATCGTTGGTATACAGGCTTTCATGCGAGTGTCGTCAGTAATATTGCCGTCGCTATCTAGTGGTACATTAAAATCAACGCGAACTAAAACTCTTTTTTCATTGAAGTTAATGGTGCTAATACTTTTCATTTTGAATAAATTTAGGCCGCAAAAGTAATCACCTAAAGTTAAGTTACAGCACAATGAGGTTTGAAGATGTACTAGGACATGAAGTTTTAAAAAATAACTTAACCAAAAGCGCACAGGAAGGGAGGGTAAGCCATGCTCAACTTTTTCATGGACCTGAAGGCAACGGGGCTTTGATGCTCGCTATTGCCTATGCCCAATATTTAAGTTGCACCAACAAAAATCCTTCTGATAGTTGCGGACTATGCTCCTCTTGCAAACAGTTT
>CAKZOK010000015.1 GCA_937136415.1 uncultured Cytophagales bacterium
ATTGTGGGTA
This sequence comes from uncultured Cytophagales bacterium, assembly GCA_937136415.1. Taxonomy (GTDB): domain Bacteria; phylum Bacteroidota; class Bacteroidia; order Cytophagales; family Bernardetiaceae; genus Bernardetia. The sequence goes on from CAKZOK010000015.1 coordinate 11, forward strand.
GTTTTTAGTTGTATAATTTTGCTATTCTAAAATGCTTTAAAAAAATCATACTTTGTGTAACACCACCGATTTTTTTATAATTAAAATAGTCTTTTTAACTCTAAAACGAGAGTTCTATAAAATTAGTACGTAAAAAAAGTTGAATATATAGCAGAAAAAACTAAAAAAAATTATTTCCTTATCAACATACAACTTTCTACCAATTTCAAAAATTCATTTCGATAGCCTTCTGAATCTTGTATTTTATTAGAGTGTTTTTTTATTTCTACAATCACTTTTTTTAGGAAAAAACACAAAAAAAATATTAAAACATGAAAAAAACCCTAAGGGTCTTCGAAGACCCTTAGGGTTTAATACATAGCACAGAAAAATCAATTTCTAGATATGAATTACTTCGCCATAGGCTGCTGCTGCTGCTTCCATTACAGCCTCTGACATTGTTGGGTGAGGGTGGACAGATTTTACAATTTCCATTCCTGTTGTTTCTAATTTTCTTGCTACTACGGCTTCTGCAATCATTTCGGTTACATTTGCACCAATCATGTGTGCGCCCAACCATTCGCCATATTTGGCATCAAAGATTACTTTTACAAAACCTTCTTTTGCGCCTGCTGCACTTGCTTTTCCAGATGCAGAAAATGGAAATTTGCCTACTTTGACTTCATAACCTGCTTCTTTAGCCTGTACTTCTGTCATTCCTACTGATGCAATTTCTGGAATACAATACGTACACCCTGGGATATTTCCATAATTCAATGGCTCTGGGTGGTGTCCTGCAATTTTTTCTACACAAATAATTCCTTCTGCGCTTGCTACGTGTGCTAGTGCAGGTCCGTGTACAATATCGCCGATTGCATAAACGCCATCAACCGAAGTTTTATAAAAATCATCGACAATTACTTTTCCTTTTTCTGTTTTTACGCCTGTGCTTTCTAGTCCAATTCCTTCTAAATTTGTAGCAACACCAACAGCAGAAAGAACCACATCACATTCAATTATTTCTTCTCCTTTTTTGGTTTTGACGCTTACCTTACAACCACTTCCAGAAGTATCTACTTTTGTTACTTCTGATGAAGTCATTACTTTTACTCCCTTTTTCTTGTATTGTCTTTCCAATTCTTTCGAAACATCTTTGTCTTCTACGGGAACAATTCTATCCATAAATTCTACAATGGTTACTTCTGTTCCGATAGAATTATAAAGGTAAGCAAACTCTACTCCGATAGCTCCAGAACCTACTACAACCATTTTTTTAGGCTGTTTTTCTAAAGACATTGCCTTACGATACTCAATTATTTTTTTGCCATCAATAGGAAGGTTTGGCAATTCTCTTGCACGCCCACCTGTTGCTAAGATTATATTTTTGGCTTCATAAATTTCTTTTTTTCCATCTTTATTGGTTACTTCTACTTTGCCTTTTCCTGCAAGTTTTCCGAAACCCATTATTTTTTCAATTTTATTCTTTTTGAATAAAAATTCGATTCCTTTACTCATTCCACCAGCAACATTTCGGCTACGTCCAATTATGTCCCCAAAATTTACTTTTGGTTCGCCTACTTCAATGCCGTATTCTTTTGCATGCTGAACGTATTCGAATACTTGAGCAGATTTTAAAAGTGCTTTTGTAGGAATACAGCCCCAGTTTAAACAAATTCCACCAAGTGATTCTTTTTCGATAACGCCCACTTTTAGTCCTAATTGAGAAGCACGAATTGCAGCTACATAACCTCCCGGTCCTGAACCGATTACTAATAAATCATAAGTTGCCATAAAATGTATTTGGGTTAAGGTTTTTTTTAAAATATTGAATATCCTTCAAAGATAGGATTTGAAAAGCAATAAAAAAAAACAGAAACAAAAAATCACTAATCTTAACTAATTACTGTAAAGCAATTTATAAAATTAGTAATTTTGTGATATAAGAATTTCTCCTTTTTATTTGAAAATAAAGGTAATTTATCCCATAGAATAAAAAAAACGTTCTTCTGTAATTTTGCCATTTTCTACTTTATAGACAGCCAACTCTTCTTCTTTGACTCTTCCTCTATCTTTGAAAGTAGCATCAAAAGACATTGTGCAAGAAAAATAATTGCCTGCAATGACTGAATCTGAAACTTCTAAAGAGTGCATTTCTTTCAAATTATTTGCCCATTCTTCTCCTTTTTTTCCAATAGCGTTCATTCCTTGTACTTTATTATCAGGAAAAAAATCAGGTTCGATACTAAAGGCATCTTGATGATATAATTCTTTGTGAGCTTGCTCATAATTTCCTTCTCTACAAAGTTCTACTAAACGGTTTGCGACTTGTTGTGTTGTCATGAATTGAATGATTTTGATAAAAAATAAAAATATAATAACTGATTGAAAGTAATGACAAGGTAAGGAATTTTAATATAAAAAGCTAATAATAATAGCATTGCTATTTTTGTTATCAATTGTTTTGATTTTTGCTAAAACTCTTTTAAAAATCATTGATTAAAAATGAGGCTTTTTTTGTAACTTGCAAACTATTCAACTACTGCATAACAGTAATTTTTTAATACAAAATTTATATAAAAAGTTTATTTATATGACAATCAAAGAAGTTTATTTAGTTTCGACAGTTCGTACTCCTATTGGTAGTTTTAATGGTTCTTTGGCATCTATTGCAGCTACACAGCTTGGCGCAACGGCAATAAAGGGTGCATTACAAAAAATTAATCTTGACCCAAAAGAAGTGCAAGAGGTATATATGGGTAATGTAATTTCTGCAAATCTTGGACAAGCACCAGCACGTCAGGCTGCTGTTTTGGCTGGGCTTCCTTATTCTGTACAGTGTACGACTGTAAATAAAGTGTGTGCATCGGGTATGAAATCGATTATGTTTGCTGCTCAAAGTATTATGTTGGGGTATTCGGATGTAGTAGTTGCTGGTGGAATGGAGAGCATGTCAAATATTCCTTTTTACTTAGATAAGGCTCGTTTTGGTGGTTATGGATATGGAAATGGAAAGCTGATTGATGGGCTTGTACGTGATGGCTTAACAGATGCCTATGACAACTCGGCAATGGGGGTAAGTGCAGACCAAACAGCAGAAAAATATGAGTTTAGCCGTGAAGCACAAGATGCCTTTGCAATAGAATCTTATACACGCTCAAAAAATGCAACTGATTCAGGCAAATTTAAAGATGAGATTGTGGCTGTTGAAGTTCCACAACGAAGAGGAGATGCACTAATTGTAAACGAAGATGAAGAATATAAAAAAGTAAAGTTTGATAAAATACCTAATCTTAGAGCAGTTTTTACACCAAATGGAACAGTTACAGCAGCAAATGCTTCTACCATTAATGATGGTGCTTCGGCTGCAATTTTGATGAGTGGCGAAAAAGTAAAAGAATTAGGACTTACACCAATTGCTCGTATTGTAGATTTTGCAGATGCAGAACAAGAGCCTCAATGGTTTACAACTGCACCAACTATTGCAGCTCCAAAAGCATTAAAACGTGCAGGACTTACCAAAAATGATATTGACTTTTTTGAAGTAAATGAAGCATTTTCGGCTGTAACAATGGCATTTAATAAAGAATTAGACCTTGATTCAAAAATTGTAAATGTAAACGGTGGTGCAGTTTCTTTAGGACACCCACTGGGCTGTTCGGGAGCAAGAATTGTAACTACATTGACCAATGTTTTGAGCCAGAATAATGGAAAATATGGATTGGCTGCCATTTGTAATGGTGGTGGTGGTGCATCTGCAATTATTATCGAAAACTTGAAAAAATAGTTTTATTTACTACTAAACATTTTCACTTCTTGACCTTTCCCAGCTCCTCTGAAAAAAGGAAGAAGGCTTACTCAAAGTCTTTTCTTTAAAGAGATTACTTATAGTGAAGGCTTTGGTATTGGGAAGGTCAGTATTTTTGTATAACCTTGTATCTTTGGGCTGAATTGGACAAAGTAAGTCTTTCCAAACCCTTACATGCTTACTTTGTCCAAGTCAGATGCTCGGTACAGACCAATTTAAAATAGAAGATTAAATAAGTTTAATTTTGTATTCATTACATCACAACTTTACTTCTATCAATGGGTAGGTAAATCAAAAATGTTGTTCCTTTACCTATTGCACTCTCTACCTCTAGTTTTCCCTGATGTTTTTCTATCAAGCCAAAACTAATAGAAAGCCCTAATCCTGTTCCTTTTCCAACTTCTTTGGTCGTAAAAAAGGGTTCGAATATTTTTAGCCTTGTTTTTTCGCTCATTCCTTTTCCTGAATCTTGAATCGAAATTTGGACGGTTTCGATATTTAATGGAGAATTTTGCTTTGCTAATTTTTGAGTAGAGATAATAATTTTATCTTTTTGAGTAAGTGTTTTTTGGTCTTTTTGAGATTCTCTTTTTTCGTCTATTGCCTGAATAGCATTTGCAATAATATTTGTAAAAACTTGATTCAACTTACCTGGAAAGCACTCTATTTGAGAAATGGTTGAATCAAAATTCCTTATTATTTCGATAGTATCTTTGTATTGAGGGCGCAAAATAACCAAGGTAGCTACAATATTTTCATGCAAATCTGCCCAACGTGATTCTACCTCATCTAACCTAGAGAAAGTACGCAAACCTTTCACAATTTCACTTGTTCGATGCGCTCCGTATCTAATATCTTTTACCAGTTGATTCAAATCTTCTTTTAATTCTTCAAACTCAATTTGATTCTTTAATTCCAAAATTTGATTCATCTTTTGTTGTTTGTCTTCTTCATTTTCTAGCTCTTCGTACTCTTCGTACAAGCTCATAAGCTCCATAAGCTCACTTAAAGTCGTTTGAAGTGCATCAACACCTGCATAAACAAAATTAATTGGATTATTTATTTCATGAGCAATTCCTGCTGTAAGCTGCCCCAAACTTGCCATTTTTTCAGACTGAATCAAATGCGTTTGTGTTTGATTAAGCCTTTGAATAGTATTTTGTAATTCTTCTTTTTGGAATTGAAGTTGTGATTTTTGTTTGATTACTTCTTCTGTTCGGCTAGAAACTTCCCTTTCCAAATAAATTTGATTTCTTTTATATTGAAGATTTCTAAAATAATAAATAAGCCAAAAGAATACTATTATTCCCAAAGCTGTTGCTATTTTAAATCCCAAACGTTGATACCAATATGGCTCAACTCTAAACTCTAAAACTGACGGATTTGCTTTACTCCAACTACCATCTCTTTTTCTTGTAATTACTTCAAAATGATAATTATTGGGAGGGAGATTTGTGTAGGTTGCAACTCGTTGGTTTTCAGAATCTATCCAATCTTTATCAAAAGGAACAAGGCGATATTTAAAATCTAATGAAAATGAGTTTTGATAATCAAAGGCTGTAAAGAATATTGATAAATATTGAGTTCCTGCTTCTAGAGATATTTTTTGATTAAGATTATAGATATTTCTCTTTCTTGTTTCTAATTTTTCGAAAATAGCCTTCAAAACATCCTTTTTTTGTGCCGTTTTTTGAGGGTTGATATGTGTAACCCCTTTGTAAGTAGGAAACCAAATACGCCCCTTCAAATCAACAAGTCCTCTTCCTGTTCCCACCATTTGGTCACTTTTCATTCCATCACTTCTATTAAAAAACCTACAATCTACTTGTTTGCGTTTTTGATATGCCACTTGGTTGAGTTGTTGTGTTGCTATTCTCATAACCCCATTATTACAGGCAAGCCAAAAATACCCTTTTTTGTCATCTAAAATATCAAAGACAGTTCCTTCACAAAGCCCTAAAGTTGCATCAAAATTTGTAATTTTATCGCCTTCTATGCGTGTAAGTCCTGTATCTGTTCCGAGCCAAATAATATTATTTTTATCTACATAAATTGAAAAAATAATATTACCAGCCAGCCCATTTTGCGCCCAAAGCTGTTTCACAACTTTTTTATTTTTTATAAAACTAATTCCTCTTTTTGTTCCGACAATAAGATTTCCTTCCTTGTCTTCATTCATACTCATGATTATTTCTGAAAACAAATTTGCTTGTATGCTCTTAAAAGAATCATTTTTGGCAAGATAAAAAAGCCCTGCTCTTCTTGTTCCTGCCCACAAAGTAGCATCTTTTGTTTGAAAAGTCATTCGAACATGGTCATCTAAAAGCCCTTGTTTTAGCGCATAAATTTTGTATTTATTATTTTGTTTAATCTTTACCAAACCATTATAAGTACTTATCCAAAGGCTAGAATCTTTATCGATAAGCATGTGCCGAACACGCTGACTAGGTAGCTGTAATGGAAGTTTAACATTTTTGACTGTATTTTGAGAAACCATAGAAATAGAATCACTTTCGCCAGCAATAAGGTATTTGTTTGGTTCAAATTCTATGATAGAATAAATTACATTTGCACACAACCCCTCACTAGGACTAATATTGACAAATTTTCCATCTAAAACCTGCGCAATTCCCCCTCTAAACATAGCTATCCATAGGTTTCCTTGTTTATCTACTAATAATTTTTGAAGAATATTACTAGAAAGTCCTTGCTTTTCGTCAAAATGTTCGAGGGTATTGGTTTGAGAACTAAAACGATACAAACCATGTTCGGAAGCCACCCAAAAAAAACCATTCTGCCCTTCCAAAATATCAGAAGCCTCTTTTATTTTGTTTAATTTTGGATAAGGAGAAGAAACCAATAAATCGCCTTGTAAAAGTTTGATACCATCATCTGTTCCGACCCAAGTAGCAGTATCGATTGTTTTGGCAAACAAAATTCCTCCCGTTTGTTTGAAACCTACTATTCTCTTTATTTTATCATTTTGATAACGCACCATATCACCACGTCGTGAAACAAAATAAATTGCACCATTTTTTTCAAAAATGGCATTTAACGCTCCCTGTAAATGCAAACGAAGTTTTATAAGTCGTCTAAATTGATTGTTTTTATAATAAAAAACTCCATTTGAGCTTGTGCCTACCCAAATTACGCCATTTTTATCTTGATAAATAACTTCAATACTGTATTCATTCAAAGTATTAAATTCGGTGGGCGAGCTAAATTTATTATTTTCATACTTTAAAAGCCCTCTTTGTGTACCTATCAAAATATTTCCTTCTGAATCTGATAAGAGCGAACGAATGGCATGAGAACGAATAATGGGCGTATTTCGAACTGTATAAGAAGTAAATTTTGCACCATCAAAACGAGCCAATCCATCGTGTGTGGCTATCCAAATATATCCTTTTTGGTCTTGAATAATATCTAAAATTGAATTTGATGGCAATCCTTCTTCTGTTGTCCATTTTCTAAAAACATATTGAGAAAGGCTTTTTTTAGTATCAAGATTAATTGTTTTTTGAGCAAAAGAAAAATTTGTTAGAAAGAATAATTGAAAGCCAACTAAAAAAATTAGGACACACCAAAAAGACCATTTACAATCCGATTTTATAATTTTTTTTATATTAGATTTTAATACAGAAAATAATAAAAAATTAAATTTCACTGTATGTATGTGGTAGTTTTTGGACAATAAAAATAATTTTGTTTTTATCTTAAAGGTAGTCATGGTTAGTTTTTCATGTATGTTCAATTTCTTCAAACTGAACGTATCATTTCTTAGGAAGCAATACACTTGTTTGTGAGCAAATGAAGGCACAAAATACTTGATATAAAAATAACTATAATAACGTTTCTTGAAATACGACATTTTTTTAATTTGAAAAAAATGTAAAGCATCAGAAGAATTTAAAATATATAAACATAGATTTGAGTAATTAGTTAGATAGAAACAAAATTTTAACACTCTAATTTCAATCCATGAGGTTTATAAAAACGTTAAAAAAGCATATTCGAAGCATAAGCATGGTAATTTTGTCAGTCTTATTACCCATTTTGGCAAGCACAGGCATTACGGTATTGCTTTTGTATTTTGAAAATGAACTCTTGTTGTGGAATTGGTGGCAATGGTTATTTTTATATCTAGCAGTAAGTATTTTGATGGGATTTGCCTTGATGCCCACAACATTAATGGCATTTTTGACAGGATATTTTTTAGGGTTTGAAGGAACACCTCTAATGATTATTTCTTATTTGATTGCCTCTTATACAGGCTACCAATTAGGGTTGTTTTTGGAGGGAAAAAAAATTCATAAAAATTTATTAGAAAGACCAAAAGTAACTCATTTTTTGTCTTCTTTAAAAGAAAAAAGTTGGAAATTGATTATTTTAGTGCGTTTGTCGCCTGTCTTACCTTTTTCGGTTATGAATTTGGTGCTTTCTGCGATTCGTTTTCCACTAAAGATTTTTTTAATTGGTTCTTTTATCGGAATGATTCCCAGAACTTTGTTTGCTATTTATATAGGAACAAAAGCCAAAACACTAAGAAGCCTAATAGAAAATGAAACGACAACCGATTTTCCATATTCTGAAATTATCATTATTTTATTAACTCTAATTACTATTTTTGGAATTGGTAGAATGGTAAGAGATTCAATGAAGGAGATGAGGGGATAGGGGCGAGAGAAGTGGGAATGAAAATGCAATTCATTTTTTTGATAATAAACAGTAATAAAAATACCTCAACGACGGCTTTAGCCTCGTTGAGGGTTCATAAAAATAAAGAAATATGTCAAGATTAACACCTATTGTAAAAGTATTATTGATTCTCAATATTGGTATTTTTGCACTGCAATATCTCTTACAAAACTACGGAATTGATTTATCTGAAATGTTTGCTTTGCGTTATTTTGGTGCTGAAACTTTTGCGCCCTACCAGCTTCTTACTCACATGTTTTTGCATGCTGGTCTGTGGCATATTTTGGGAAATATGTATGCTCTTTTTATTTTTGGACCTTCTTTGGAAGAATACTTTGATTCTAAAAAATTCCTTGCTTTGTATATGATTGCTGGTTTGGGAGCTGCCGTTTTGCATACTGGCGTAAGTACTTGGGAAGTTCAGAATATGCAAACACAGGTAGAAGAGTTTAAAGCACACCCAACCCCTGCCGAATTTTCTTCATTTATGAAAGGAGAAGGTTTTTATGTCTATGACCGTTCTAGTGAGATACGTGATTTTATAAATGATTTTGAAGAAAACCCAACGAGTCAATCCTACATCAGCAATGCTACAAGTTTGGTAGATAATATTGCGTATGCAAAACGTAATATTCAAACGGTAGGTGCTTCAGGTGCAGTTTTTGGGATTTTGGCAGCCTTTGGGATTATTTTCGCAAATACGAAACTGGTTTTACTTTTTCCACCTATTCCTATCAAAGCAAAATATCTTGTTTTTGGGTATGCTTTGTATGAAATTTATGCTATTTGGCAAGCCAATCCGACGGATAATGTAGCGCACTTTGCACATATTGGAGGTTTTATCTTTGGAATTATTTTGGTTAAATTGTGGAAAAAAAGAGATAAACCAATGAGGTGGAATTGATGAAATCGTGAATTATAAATGGTTAATTATAAATGAATTTCAATACAGATAAATAAATTTAGAATATGGATATTTCAGAACGACTAAAATATGAATGGAACAAATCCGATAACGTCTTGATGCGTATCGTGATGGTAAATGTAGCTTTTTATTTTCTCTTTGCAGCTATTATTATTGTGGCAAAATTTGGAAGTTTGCCTGCTTTAGGAGAGTTTTCTGAAAAAATATTTTATCTTCCTGCTAACCTTTCTGACCTTGCTTTTCGTCCTTGGACATTGATTACCTATGGCTTTTCGCATTCTTTGGAAGGGATTTTTCATATTCTTTTTAATATGTTGATTCTTTATTGGTTTGGAAGTATTGTAGTTTCCGAAATTGGTTCGAATCGTCTTTTGGGGCTATATATTTGGGGGATTTTGGCTGGAGCTTTTGCTTTTCTCATGCTGTTCAATCTTATTCCTTTTTTTACTCCCTTCAATGGCAATGCAAAACTTATTGGAGCTTCAGCAGGTGTTTATGCTGTCGTAGTAGCAGCAGGAACTCTACTTCCTAATACAAAGATGAACCTATTTTTGATAGGAGAAGTAAGTTTGAAATGGATTGCTTTAGGATATGTTCTTCTTTCTATTCTTTCTCTAGCAGGTGCAAATGCAGGTGGCAATACGGCTCATTTGGGAGGGGCATTGATAGGATATTTGTTTGTGGTACAATACAAAAAAGGAAATGATTGGAGCAAGCCTGTTGTGAGTTTTGTTACTTTTTTTCAAAATATTTTTAAGAAAAAACCAAAAATGAAGGCATACAGAGGTGCAGCAAGTGCAAAGTCAGATGATTCGAATAGTCAGAAACAAGCAAGAGCAAAAAAATCAACAGAAGAACAAAACCAAATTGATGCTATTTTGGATAAAATTTCGGCATCAGGTTATGAATCTTTGACACAAAAAGAAAAACAAACTTTGTTTCAAGCAAGTAAAAAATAGTGGGTAGCCAACAGTTTTTAATTTATAGGTTGTTGGTCTTGCTTAACTAAAACAACAGCACTGAAAAGTACAAAAACCAATATGGAAAATACAAAAGAAGAAAAAAAAATGTTTTTTACAGATAATAAAAATTATAAACAATTAATTGAACTCTACAACCAATTCAATTCTTTTGCAAAAGATAACGGAATGACTTTAGAGATTCCAGAAGTAGGGCATGCTATTTCTGAAATGAAAGTTTTGGAAAAACATCAGAGCGCACCCAATCATTGTCATGGTGGTGTTATTTCTGGGCTTATGGACGCAACGCTTGGAGGTTCGGCTTTGAGCTATGCGTTTGCACAAGGAAAATTATGTGCTACTGTTGAGTTCAAAATTAATTATTTTCTTCCTGTCAAACTTCACGATGAGCTTATCGCAGAAGCAAACCTAGAACATACAGGAAAACGCCTTGTCCATACAACCTGTGATATAAAAAATAAAGCTACAGGAAAAACAGTAGCCAAAGGAATGGGAACATTTAATCTTTATCCAATGAACAAACAAACCTTTGAATAAAGCATTGAAACAATAATAAATTACGAATTACGTATAATATGACTATAATTTACCAACTCATAAATAAATTGGTAAGTTTTATTTCAATTCGTAATTCGTAATTAGCTTCGCTGTTTTGGCAGGTCGTAATTGAATTACGCTTCTTGTGAAGTCTTATTAGCTTTCTTTTCAAAGCGTTTGGCTACTTTCAAATCTTTCATTCCATTTGACCAATCATAAAAACCACTACCAGATTTTGCGCCTTTGTGTCCTGCATTTACCATATTTACCAAAAGTGGACAAGGAGCATATTTTGGGTTTCCAAAACCTTCAAATAATACTTCCAAAATAGAACGACATACATCAAGACCAATAAAATCAGCGAGTTGAAGTGGCCCCATTGGGTGCGACATACCAAGTTTCATAACAGTATCAATTTCTTCTACACCTGCAACACCTTCATAAAGAGAATAAATAGCTTCATTAATCATCGGCATCAAAATACGATTTGCAACAAAACCAGGGTAATCACTTACTTCAACAGGAATTTTGCCTAAGTTTTTAGACATTTCCATAATTCTTTCTGTAATTTCATCAGAAGTAGAGTAACCACGAATTACTTCTACCAATTTCATGACAGGAACAGGATTCATGAAGTGCATTCCGATTACTTTATCTGGACGATTTGTAGCCCCAGCAATGCGAGTAATAGAAATTGAAGAAGTATTGGTTGCTAAAATGGTTTTTTCATCACAAATTTTGTCTAAGTTCTCAAAGATTTTGAGTTTGATGTCCATGTTTTCTGTGGCTGCTTCTACAACCAAATCTACTCCCTTTACTCCCTCTTCAATACTTGTAAATGTAGTGATTCTTTTTAGTGTTGCTATTTTATCATCTTCTGATAATAATCCTTTTTTTACCTGACGGTCAAGGTTTTTTCCAATCGTTTTTAATCCTTTTGTGAGTGATTCTTCAGAAATATCAATCAAAGATACTTCGTGATTATTTTGAGCAAATACGTGAGCAATTCCGTTGCCCATAGTTCCTGCTCCAATGACTGCAATATTTTTCATAGTTTGTAGAGTTTTGTTTCAGTTTTATAATTATAAATTAATGAATAGTGCTTTGTGGCTGTTTTTCTACAAAGATAACTTTTAAAGTCTAAAGTTAAGAATTTCGTAATATAGGAATCAAAAAAGCCTATCATTTTTAATTAAAAATAATAGGCTTTTTTGGTTTGAGCAGACAGAAAAAGATATTTTTTTATTTATTCACCAAACTCTTCTAATCTGAATGTATAACTTTTGGGGTCTAGTTTAAAAGCTCCTTTATTAAAATTAGAAATAAATTTGGCAACTGTATCATCTGTTACTTCTTTTACTTTCAAACAAACATCTAAGCCTACACCATAACTAACAGCTTCATCAAAATCAATATATTCGCTTACTTGTATTTCTTCATTTATTTCTATTTCGGCGACTTTTTCATCAAAGTATTCCATTGATTCGGATTCCTCATTTTCCATTTCTACTTCTAAGTTAAAATCTGGAAAAGTATCTTCTACACGCTCTTCAGCAAGAGAAAAAACTGCCATTTCGTATTCTACACGCAATGCAAACAAGCAGGCATCAAATACAACAGCATTGCCCTTATACTCACCAGTAAAATAAAAACAAACTGATTCGGCAGTTCGCTCAATATCATCATTGATTACAAAATCACGTCCTTCTTTTAGAGCTTTATCTCTAATTTTTTTGACAGCTTCTGCTGAATATCCTTCGTTTTGCATAGGTTAAATTCGATTACGGATTAAAGATTACGAATTACAATAAATTCAATTATCATAAAACATCAATTTTTTAGATATATATTTTTGATAAAAACAGTTCAAAATTTCCTAGCAAACGTATTTTGTCTTTAATTTGTTGTGAAAAATTAAAATTTATTTTTCCACATCATAGATTCTACTGGTTTTGTGCTTCTTTGATTGTATTTGGCAGAGTTCTTTTTATTATAAGGTCTTTCAACTTCGCCTTCTACCGTAAAATAAATGAGCTGACCAATCGGCATGCCAGCATAAATACGAACAGGCTGTGTAACCGAAATTTCTAACGTCCAAGCATTACAAAAACCAACATCACCTTTTCCTGCCGTCGCATGAATATCAATTCCTAACCTTCCTACACTAGATTTTCCTTCCAAAAAAGGTACATGAGCAAGTGTTTCGGTATATTCTTCGGTTACTCCCAAATAAAGTGTATTAGGTTGAAGTACAAAACCCTCTTTTGGAATCTCAAAATCTGTAATTTTATTATGCGCCTTTGCATCTAAAATCTTATCATTATACGTAGCCAAAAATTTGCCTAAATGTACATCATAAGAATTTGTACCCAAACATTCTCTATCAAAAGGCTCAACTAAAATAGTTCCTTTTTTAATTTCAATTAATATTTCTTTGTCTGATAAAATCATATCTATTCGATTACGGATTACGGATTACGAATTACGCTAAATAAATTACGCTGAATTTAATCATTCATTCATAATCTTTAATTAGCTGCGCCGAGCTATCGGTTAGCTACGCTGCTTTTGCAGATCGTAATTCGTAATTAATTCAAACTTATTGTCTTCTATCATTTCTGTTTTTATAGGTGAAATAGAAATTTTTGGAGCTTCAAAACCTTCCTTAAAAAAGACATTTGGAGCAACAAAACGACGGATTTCATCATAAAAACCGTTTTCTATCAAAGAATGTAAAATTTTACTTCCCCCTTCTACAAAAACAGAATGAATATTTTTGTTATATAAATCTTTAAATAACTCTTGCCAAAAATTATTTTGATTGAGTTCTATTAATTCAGTTTGTAAAAATTTATTTACAAAAGTAGCCTTTTTTGAGTTATCAAACCTATCCTTGTCAGAATAAGCATAAAAAAAAGTTTGTTGCGAATCATCAAAAACCGAAAAATTAGAATTAAGCTCATCAAAACCATTTCCTGCCAAAATAATTCGTATTGGATTTTTGCCTATCCATTCTCTTACATTTAATTTTGGATTATCTTTCAAGACTGTATTTTTTCCTACCAAAATTCCATCTTCTTCACTTCTCCATTTATGCACCAGTTTTCTAGAAACAGCATTACTAATCCATTTGGAAGTACCATCTTTTCTTGCAATAAATCCATCAGCCGTTTGTGCATATTTCAAAATAATATACGGTCGTTTTTTTAGAAAAGCTGTCATAAAACGTCGGTTTTGATATTTTGCATCTTCTTCACACATTCCGACAAGCACTTCAACTCCTGCATTTTTTAGTTTTTGTATTCCTCTTCCTGCATCATTTTGAGCAACTAACGGATTTGGGTCAAGTGTAGCAACCACAACTTTTTTGACTTTTGCTTTAATGAGCGCATCGGCACAAGGAGGCGTTTTTCCAAAATGACTACACGGCTCTAGCGTTACATAAACAGTTGCTTCTTGAAGTAAATCATTTTGCAAATCTTCTTCTGAAATACTTTTTAATGCGTTTACTTCTGCGTGTGCTTCTCCATATTTTTTGTGATAACCTTCTCCAATAATTCGATTTTGGGCTACAATTACACAACCTACTAACGGATTTGGGCTTACAGCACCTTTGCCTTTTTCGGCGAGTTGTAAGGCACGTTGCATGTATAGTTCTTCATTCATTTTTTCTTGATTTATTTGAATTTTTAAAAATATAGTATGTTTTTACGTCTGTAAGAAAAAAAAAGTTTAAACACTTTTTAAGAGTTTTTGTTGAATATAAGTGACCAACAACAAATTTTTTAAATTTATTTTTTTAACTTCTATTTTTTATTAAACTTGTCAGTAAATTTGCCGTAGAGTTTAGTTCATAAAAATTATAACTATTGTCTTGTTTGTAAAATTATGATTGGTTTTGTTGATATTTTACATATCACAAAGCATCTATTTTTAGAATAATTTCAATACAAAACTTTATTATTTTTTCTTAAATTATAATTCTAATAGTCTTATTTTTTTAGTAAATTTTTACTTAATCTGTATTTTTTAATCACTTCAAACCCTATTTTTTGTTATGCAAAAGAACAAATCAATTCAAAAATGGTATTTCCGTCTAAGTTTTTATTTTATGATTCTCTTAGGAATGGGAACTGTCCTTACTACTACAAGTTGTAAAAACAAACAAAAAATCGCAGCAGAACAAGCTGCAGCAGAGAAAAAACGCAAAATCAAAAAAGCAACAAGCGACTTACAAGCTGTTTTGAATAATACCTCAATGTCTGCAGATGAGCGTCAAAAAAGAATCGATGCTATCAAGGCAATGAATATCGATGACCCAACAGTAAAAGACCTTATCGCTCAAGCAGAGCAAAGTGTAAGAGAGCAACGAATTAGAGAAGAAGAAAAACGCAAAGAAGAAGCTGCAAAAGCAGAGGCTTCTAAAAAAAGCAAAACTATTTTAGATTTCTTCTCTGAAATTGCAAATGCTAGTGATGCAAATACTGCAAATGCTTCTATTCAAAATGCACTCAAATTGTTTACTTCCCCACAAGCTCCTGTTTTGATTATCATTGCGCAAGATGGAGGAGAAAAAGATTATGATGAGCCAACGACTGCCGAAAAGTACCTCAATTATGTCAAAGACCAAAAGAAAATGAATCATAAAGTGGTGAGCATTGGTACAGATGCAAATGGCAAAATCAAACTTTTAGAACTTAGCAACTAAATGTAATTAGCTACGCTAAAGTTCAGTTGAAAATGGATAATTAATAATTGGCATAGTTTTTTACTTTTCAAGTATTGATTATTCATTTAATTAGGGAAGTTGTTTAAGCATTAGTTTGTATATCTATTTTTTGGTGTCGCTACGCTAAAACGCCAACAAAGGCTGTGTTGTTTTTTCTTAGAAGTGGGTTTGCAAATCCATTTCTAAGGAAAAATGAGCATTCTTAAACAACTTCAGAATTAAATTTTTTAAACTAAAAAAACTTTTTAACTCATTATTTCTAAATACAATGAAAAATATAAATAAAACCCTTTTCTCGTTCTTATTCATTTTTGCTTTTATGGCAGTAGATTCTTCTACTTTTGCCCAAACAAATGCAGACCTTAGCCCTACTCGCAAGCGTGCCATTGATTCTCTTGCTCTTGAGAAAGTAAAAGATTTGAGCCGATATATTTCTATTATTGGAAACAAATCTACACAATATTCAGAGGCAATGCGTGTTATTGACCGTGCCATGGAATTATTTTCTGATGGTGCTGAAATGGGCGTTTCTTCTACTAGTTCTAAGGCTATTCGTTATTACGGTGTACGCAAATATTTTGACCGTTTGATGGCTCTTAATTACGACCAAGTAGAAATTGACTGGTTCAATATTCAATATATTTCTGACCTAGAAAAGCAGCCAGACGGACGTTATGTAGGTGTAATTACTATTTTCCAACGTTTCCAAGGTAAAAATGCAGATGGTTTGGTACAATATTCTGATGTAACAAAGAAAGATATTACAGTTTATGTAGAACGTAAAAAAACAATTATTGCAGGACGTGAAATTGGATTTTGGGACGTAATGTTAGGAGATGTTCGTGTAAGCGAAACAAGAAGAAACTAGATAAATTCAATTACGAATTACGAATTATAAATTACGAATTACATTCTTGATTTTTCAAATAATGTGTAGTTTCGAATTTGTAATTCGTGATTTTTTTTTATTATACTTGAACTTATCATAACTGACTTTGCCTCTCTGGCAGGTCGCAATTTTAATTCATAATTTATGATTGCATTAAAACACATTTTCTTAACTTCATTTTTGGCATGGGTTTTCCTTTTGCCTTTTTCTGTTTCTGCTCAAATAGGAAATTATCTAGGAGATGAATCTGATTTATATGCTGCAACAAAGCAGATGAATCAATTTTTTAGACGATTCAACCATGAAGAAGACAAATTAGGAAATAAATTTGACCCAAGCAGTAAAGAATTTAGAAATAATTCGGATAGAAAAGGATATATAAATATTTTATTCGATGGACAAAATAAAGCCATTCCTCAAAATGTAAAAAGTGACTTTGTAAATCAAGTTACCAATCCTGCCAAACCTACTTTTTTAGAATTTCATGGAGGAAATTGGTTTGCAGAAGTAACTACTCGTTTTGTTTATGAAGGTAGAGAGCGAGATTTGACGCTTTTCATGAAGTTACAAGAAGAAAAAGTAGGCTCAAAATGGGTAATTAGCAATGTCTTTTTTGCCCCTTTTTCTAAGGCAATGGGAAAAGATACACAAGACCCAAGCAAATTTTTGCACCCACTTAGCCATGAACTTGAATTTATGAATCTAAGAAAGATATTTGATGAGCCTCAAGAACTCAAAGAGGTCAAAAATTATGTTGAAGCAAATCATAAAACAGATTATATAAGTTTGTTTTTGTATGAAGTAGCTCGCAATACTTTGCAATTCCGAACGGTTACAAATGTAAAATTTCATTTTTTTCAAGTAGATAATTGGTATCTTGAAGTTTCTCGTTTTAATCGTGGAGGATATAATAATGGGTGGCTGATTTCAAATCTAGCTCGTCTTACTCCTGATAATAAAGATGTTTTGTTAAATTATATATATTCTAATGGTAATTAATCTACGCTCTTTTCTATTATGCCTCTTGTTGGCATTTACTACTACAACTCTTTTTGCCCAAAAAAATACGGACAAAAATGATAAAGATAAAAAAACAGAAGGTGACCAGCTTGCCTCCGAAAAGCTAGAAGAATACGAAGGGCGTGTCCGTTCTTTGGTGTCTTTTATGCAATTTGTGTACAACACTTTGGGAGAAGAAGAGTCTTCTGTCCGTGATAAAGAAACGATTGTCAATCAAAGTTTTCAAAAAATATTCAAAAATAAAGAAGTACAGATTGAAGATGATTTGATTGAAAAACGTGATTTATGGGTAAACAAAAATGTACAATCATATTTAAAAGATATTGATTTTTTTTATAAAAATGTAACCTTTGATTATACTGTTTCTAGTATTGCTCATAGGATTGCTCATGATGGTACAATATTTTTTACAACAACTGCCAATCGCTCGTTGGAAGGCACAAATTTTAAAAATGAAAAAGTAAAAAACAACCTTCCTCGTTATATAGAAATGAGTTATGACCCTGAAAGTCAGGATATGAAGATTATCAGCATCTATACAAGCCAAGCCAATGAAACAGAAGTTTTGCGTAGTTGGTGGAACGAATTGCCTGTCGAATGGTTGGCTATTTTTAGTGAGCATGTTACTATTCCTGTTGGTGATTCGATTTCTAATAGTCAGCTTCATTCTATTGTTGGAATGGAAGTATTGGATATTAGCAATAACCCAACTGTAAAAGATATTCAGCCTGTAAGCCGTTTGATGAAGCTCAAAACTTTCAAATGTGCAAATACACAGGTTTCAAATCTTTTTCCTTTGCGTAGTATCACAAATTTAGAGGTTTTAGATGCGTCAAATACACCTGTTCAAGACCTTTTGGCTCTTACCTATGCAACTAATTTGAGAGAATTAAATATTTCAAATACAAAAGTAAGCGACATAAAAACACTTGAATATCTAACACATTTGGAGCGTTTGGATATGTCCATTACAGGTGTAAATTCTTTGCAAGCCTTAGGAAAAATTGAAGGAAGTGTTTTGAAAGAACTCCGAATTACAAAAACAAAAGTAGCTAGTCTTGAGCCACTCAAAAATAGTTCTGCTTTACAGTTTTTAGAAACTTCTTTTACTCCAATTACTTCTATTTCGGCACTTTCTGAAAGCAAAGAATTAGAGCGTTTAGATATTTCAAATACAAATGTAAGTAGTTTAGAACCACTTTCTAAATTGGAAAAATTGCGTTTGTTGTATGCAAATAATACCAAAATTTCTAGCCTAAAGCCTCTGGTTTTGATTCCTACATTAGAACGAGTTTATTGTGATAATACAGGTGTAAAATTAGGACAAGCGCAAGAATTGACCAAATCAAAAAAGAATATTTTGGTCGTTTATGAGTCGGAGGCACTACAAAACTGGTGGAAAAAATTATCTCTTGAATGGAAAGATGTTTTCAAAACAGCAAGTAAACTAACAACACCAAAGCCAACAAAAGAAGAACTCGCAAAACTGGCAAGAATCACAAAAATTAATGCAAAAGGGCAGCCTATTAAGACTGTTGAGCCACTTCGAATATTTGAGAGCTTGAAAGAAATAAATATTAGCAGAACACAGGTTACAGATATTACGGCACTTCGTGATTTGATTGCTTTAGAGATTTTGGAAGCAAACCATACCAAAATTGCTGATATTTCATCTTTACAAAGTCTAGCAAAATTGAAAAAACTAGATATAGAAAATACGGCTGTTAGCGATATTTCTACACTTCAAAATCTTACTAATTTAGAATTTATTTATGCCGATGGAGCTGCTCTGAAAGATGAATTGGTAGCTGAATTTTTAAATAAAAATCCTTCTACTGTTGTGATGTACAAAACGGTTACACTCAAAAACTGGTGGGCAGGGCTTTCAGATACGTGGAAAAAAGCAATGAAAAACCACGTAAAAATAGAAGCAGAACCAAATAAAGAAGACTTGCATTCTATGATTTATTTAGAATCAATTAATCTTGATGGAATGAGTGCAATTCGTGATTTACAGCCCTTGAAAATGTGTGTTCGTTTGCGTGAACTTAGTTTTGTTCGTACAAGTGTGAGTAATCTTTCATCAATTAAAGACATTCAAACGCTTCGTATTTTGCGTTTTTCCGAAACGCCTGTTTCCAATCTTGAACCTATCACAACGCTTAGAGATTTGGAGCAATTAGTTTTTGAAAATACACCTGTAACAACTTTAGAACCGATGGGAGCATTCAAAAAACTCAAACGCCTAAATTGTGCAGGAACGCAAATCAGAACTATAAAATGTCTTGCTCCTCTGCGTGAACTCAAAGAACTTTCTTGCAATACTACAAAACTTCGTAACCTGAAAGGATTAGAAGATATGAGAAAATTAGAAATCTTGCGCTGTTACAATACCAAAATTTCTAGCAAAAAAGTAGATGATTTTAAAGAAGACCACCCACGTTGTGAAGTGATTTTTTATTAGAATTTCTATTTTTATGAAATCAAAAATCCTTATTCAATTTTTATATTGAGTAAGGATTTTTTTGTACTTTCAGAAAAAATATTCAATTAACTTTATCACAATGAAACATATAATCTTAATTTTCCTCTTGTCATTTCAAATTTTCTCACTAGTCTTCGCTAATGGTGGTTCTATTGATGTTAGTTATTTTAAAAAAACAGGAAATATACGTTTGCTACAAAAGGCTGATATTTCACTTTTGAAAGAAGATTTGAGAATTAAAATTATTAGTGATACTACTTTTATTGAAGTTACTTATCTTCTAAAAAATAATGGAAATACTCAAACTGTATATTATGGTTTTCCAGTAGATTTGTATGATACTGCACGTTGGGAAGGAGAAGCATTTGTAAGAAAGGGATACGAAAAAATTAAGTATTTTGAGGCTTTCGTAGATGGAAAACCAAGAAAGCATTCTTATTGGGAACAAGGCAATGCTTATCAATCTAACATGTACAGTCGAAATTCATTAACTAAAGATGTTCCAATACATAGACATTGGCATCAACTCAACTTACATTTTGAAAAGGATAGTTTACAAGAGCTAGTAATTAGGTATGCCGTAGAAAATAGAAAAATAGACGGTTTGGGAGGTCTTTCATTTCTTCCTTACGCAACAGCAAGAAATTTCGTTTATGACTTATTTCCTTCAAGTAGTTGGTCAGATGGAATTGTACAAGACTTTTCTGTAACATTAGATTTATCAAACCTCAAAAAAAATAGATATAAGTATGAAATAACAGGATTAGAAAATTTACAAATAGATAAAGATAGTGTAGGTATTTATAATTTGACTACCAAAAACTTTGATTTGAAAGAGCGTAGCTTTATTAGTATAGAGTATAAAAACTATGATATTATAAAGGGACATTATTTGCCTAAAATATATTCAAAATTAAATGTTATTTCAATTGCTTCCTCTACTCCGAATGCTAATTATTTAATTGATGAAAACCCAAAAACAGTATGGAAAGGTAAAGAGGGAGATTGGGTTTTGGTGCGTTTTGCAATACGTTTAGAAAGGAATATTATAGACTCTACACGCCCTATTCCTATAAATCCGAAAGGAATAATTATTTTAAATGGAGATTATTCTTCCAAAGAAAATTTTGATACAAGTCCAAAAATTGAAACTGTTCAAATAAAAGCTAACGATATTTTGCTAAGAAAATATTTAGAATATGATAAGAAAAAAGGAGCTATAAATTATACTAGTTTCATAAAATTAGAGAAATCTAATTGGTTTCTAGCTAATGAAAATATCTTTGAAGTGGGTCAAAGTCCTTTAGAAAGAGAATTTATACAATCATTATCAGACCCAAATGTAAGTGTATGGAAAACGCATATAGAAACCATAGCTATTTATATTACAAAATCTAGTTCTGAAAGTAAAGAAGTTTCTATTTCAGATTTGTATTTCTTTTAAAAGTTGAGTATAGAAAAACCATTTCCAAAAAATTCCGTTAATCAAATTAATAGAAATTGTATATTTGACACTAAGCCAATCTAAACACAAAACCTACCGTTGCTTGTGTCCTCACGAGCGACCTCACAAATAAACCTATGAAATTACTAAAAGTAGCCTGTGCTGTTCTGAATCAAATTCCGATGCACTGGGAAAATAACAAGAAAAATATTCTTCAAGCCATTCAAGATGCAAAGGATAAAAATGTAAGTGTACTTTGTTTGCCAGAACTCTGTATTTCTGGTTATGGCTGTGAAGATATGTTTTATTCGCCTAATGTTTTGGAGCAGTCTATTCGTGTTTTGTACGATATTTTGCCACATACAAAAGGAATTATTACCTGTGTTGGTCTTCCAATTATGTATCAAAATCGTACTTTTAATGCTTGTGCGCTTTTGGTTGATGGAAAAATTGCTGGTTTTGTGGCAAAACGATTTCTGGCAGGAAATGGAATCCATTACGAACCTCGTTGGTTTACGCCTTGGATTGCTGAAAAACATATTAACCTAACTCTTCAAAATCCAAAAACAAAAGAGAATGAAAATTACCTTTTTGGAGATATTTATTTTGAAATTGGAGGAATAAAAATTGGTTTTGAGATTTGTGAAGATGCGTGGGTAGCTCATCGTCCTGGGCGTGCTTTGTCAAATTATGGAATTGATATAATTATGAATCCGTCGGCTTCTCATTTTGCTTTTAATAAAATAAATGTCCGTAAACGTTTTGTTTTGGAAGGTTCTCGTGCTTTTGGCGTGGCTTATTTGTATTCAAATCTTTTAGGAAATGAATCTGGAAGAGCTATTTTTGATGGAGGAACAATAATCGCTTCGGCTGGAGAAATTGCAAATATTGGTCAGCGTTTGAGTTTTCATGATACGTTGGTTACGACTGCCGTTGTTGATATTGATGCCAACCGAATTGCACAATCACAAGCAAGTATGAATTTTGATTTGCCAAATAATCAAGAAAATAAAATTGCAATTCCATATAATTTTCCAAACATAGAACCCGAACCGTATGACCCAAACGAATCAAAATGGGAGTATAGCAATTCTATTCAAGAAGAAGAATTTACACGAGCTTTGGCATTAGGACTTTTTGATTATCTTCGAAAGAGTCGTTCGAATGGTTTTGTAGTTTCGCTTTCTGGTGGTGCAGATTCGGCAGCTGTTTCTTGTTGTGTTTATTTGGCTATCAAATTAGGAATTGAAAATATTGGATTAGAAAAATTTAAGAAAAAATTACATTATATTTCTGCTATTCAAGATTTGAAAACAGTTGATGAAATTTCAGAAAAATTACTTCTTACAGCCTATCAACCCACAGAAAATAGTTCGGATACAACAGAAAATGCAGCCGACAAATTAGCAAAAGCCTTAAATTCTACTCATTACACATTCAATATCAATGAAGTAGTAAAAGAATATCACAAAATTATTGAGCAAGGATTAGAACGAAAATTATCATGGCAAACCGATGATATTGCACTTCAAAATATTCAAGCTCGTGTTCGTGCGCCTTCGGTTTGGATGATTGCAAACATTTATAATGCACTTTTGCTTTCTACTAGCAACCGTTCGGAAGCTGCCGTAGGTTATGCTACAATGGACGGAGATACAAGTGGTGGACTAAGTCCGATTGCAGGAATTGATAAATTTTTCTTGAGAAATTGGTTAAAATGGCTAGAAAAAACAGGAGTTTTGACTTGGAATAATAACAATGAATCTTCTTATTTCAAAATTGAAGCCCTAAAGTCAGTCAATGTACAACAACCGACTGCCGAGCTGCGTCCTTCCGAAAACAAACAAACTGATGAAGATGATTTGATGCCTTATGATTTGCTTGACGCAATAGAAGAGGCTGCCATTCGTGATAAAAAATCGCCTGCTGATTGTTTGAAATTATTAAAACAAACTTTCAAACAATATGATGATAAAAAACTCAAAGAATGGACAATCAAATTTTTTAGATTATGGAGTAGAAATCAATGGAAACGTGAACGTTATGCACCTTCTTTCCAT